>JAUVIR010000003.1 GCA_030592645.1 Candidatus Fermentibacterota bacterium
AACCACCGAAGGCCATTGCCAACAGATTTACAGTCTGCCCCCTTTGACCGCTCGGGAACCTCGCCAGCTCCTATTATCTATATCAAAACCACTAGTTCTCATGGAGCTGGCGGAGGGACTTGAACCCCTAACCTGCTGATTACAAATCAGCTGCTCTACCAATTGAGCTACGCCAGCAAAAAGCGAACATGAAGCATATAGAAACCCCTCTCTACTGTCAAGATTACTGTCTCAAGACAAGTGCCCGGAAACAGAAAACATTGACGTAGACGAGAGGTAACATGTAGCTTTATAGTTGCACAAAGCTACATTCAGACGGGAGTCATGTCAATGAACAGGATCATAGTATCTGTTATAACTGCTCTTTCCTTAATTACTCTGCTATTTTCGGGCTGCGGCGGCGGGGTATCAATTACGGATGAGCTTCGAATGGTTCCGGGCCTCTGCTTTCTTCATGTTCATATCAGTGAAAATATGGATATCAGCCTTATACCGGAGGAGGCCGGTGAGTTCTTTCCCCTCTGGCTGTGTGATTCTCTAGCAGCCCGGGGAAGCTTCGGAGTAAGCCTTCTTGGTATCAATCTCACCGATTTTACCCCTCAACTGCTTTTTCTTTCAAGGGAACTTGGAACGGACGAAATGCTGCGGCTGGGAAAAGAGGGTTTTCAATGCGGTTCGGAGGAGACCAGGCAGGGTTACGATCTGATCGATGAACGCGGCAGCATGATGGGTTCAGTTGCAAGGCGGGATGGCTGGACATGCCTGATAACTGGAAGCGGGTCGGACAGGTCCGCACGGCGATGGCTTGAACTCGAAACGGAAGAGTCGCTCGCATCGGACCCGGATCTGATCTCGATCTCAGAATCGGATGCTGATCTGACGCTTCTTATTTCACATAACTCCATTGCTTTTGTATCCGTGATTCCCACAGGAATGCTTTCGAGAAGTGAGATAGTCATCCTTAACAGAGTGAAAGACATAATCGGGGCTGTTAATCCAAAAGCGCTCAGAGTAAGCATGGCGATCATTGATGACAAACCTCCAGTGATTGTTCTGGAGTTACAATTGGTTCGGGATGGAGAGAATGTTACCAGTTTCTCAATCAGCTTCAGCGACACTGAACTGACCCAATTAATTAGGGACGGAGGTTTTTTATTCTAGAAACACAAATAATGCGGTCATACTACTCTTTTCAAGCACAGATTAATCGCGAAATGAAATTAAAAGACCTCCGTCCCTATTTATTCCTATTTATTGCAAGGGAGATGAGAGCATGAGATCGATCAAATTATGTGTAGCTTTACTAACAGTCTTTACCTGTTCAGCGCAGTATATAGAGAACAGCTGTCCTGCGCCCAGCGAGCATATTACTGGCCTGGCGGGGGAGCTATATGCCATCGACTCCCTTCAAAATGTGGTATACAAGTTAAACCCATGGAGCGGAGATGTTCTGGATACCATTCCCATACCCTGGGTTCCATGCTCACCTGTAGGCCTTGCCATCGGAGCCGATAGTCTGATTTTCGCGGAGAGCGGAAGCGCTGTGATCCGTGTCATGACAATGGACGGAGACTCGGTAGGATCAATTGACCTTTCTGTTCATGGACTCCAGAGTATCACCGGACTGTGTTCTTTTCATTTCTCTTCCACTGAGAGACTCTATATCATGGATGCGGTAACAAATACTATCTACGAATACAATCTCCCCCTTGGCTCCGGAGATATCTCAGAACTACTCACTCTCCAGAGCTGCCCAGAGGTTCATGATATCGCCAACACATGCTATGGTGTGGCCGTTGCATGTGAGGATTCTCTTTCACCTGTAAGAATTTACTGGGATTCAGTAAACTATTATACCCTAAGCTATGGTGATTACTCCTCAGCGGTAGGTGTCGGTACTGCTTCCGAAGGCAACAGATTCTACTTCAGCGACCCGGATATGGGCATGATCCACAGGTACTGCATGGACATGGGTGGAATCTCCGGTCAGGGTTCGCATACCCCAAAAATCATAATCAGTATTCCGAATCCGGTTGAAGGTGACACTGAGATGCAGCTTCATCTGCGATCATCCGGAGAGGTTTGCGCAGTGGTGTCCGATATCTCAGGCAGAGAGATTATCTCAGTATATGAAGGCATGCTTGCGGAGGGTACACATTCGATACCTGTTTACATGAAGGACCTGCCGAGCGGAGTCTACCTGATGAAGATCCGCTGTGATGACAGTTTCTCGGTAACCGAGTTCACCCTGCTCAACAGCTACCGCTAAAATGGGGACGGAGGTTTTTTATTCTAGAAACACAAATAATATGGCCATACTGCCCCTTTCAAGCACAGATTAATCGCGAAATGAAATTAAATAACCTCCGTCCCTATTTATTTAGTATGATTATCAACTCGGGAGGTGAGTTTTCATGAAGTTCCGGATATCCTGGTTGCGCGGTGTTGCGCTCGCATTCTTTTTGTTCATCAGCGCACTCGCTTCTGCTGATCCTCCCCCAGGATACTACGATCCCGCCGACGGTCTAACCGGACCCGCCCTGCAGGAAGCTCTTCACGATATTATTGATAATCACACATATATCAGTTATAGCGCCATCTGGGACGCTTTTTATACCACCGATGACAGGTATGGGAACGAGGAAATTGTCTGGGATATGTACTCTGACACCCCAGGCCAAACTCCTCCATACGAGTACACATTGGGCGATGACCAGAACCAGAGTGGTTCTGCAAGCGGAGAAGGCGAAACCTACAACCGGGAACACTCCTGGCCCAAGAGCTGGTTCAATGATGACTGGCCCATGAATACTGATCTGTTTCATATCGTTCCAACGGATACCTACGTGAACAGCAAAAGAGGGAACGAACCTTACGGAGAAGTGAGCAGCCCTGCATGGGTATCGGAAAACGGCAGCCGGCTCGGACCCTGTTCCTACCCAGGATACACCGGTACCGCCTTCGAACCTATCGATGGCTACAAGGGTGATTTCGCCAGGAATTACTTCTACATGGCCACCCGCTACCTTGGGGAGGATGGCGACTGGCCGGGCAGTGCAATGGCTGACGGAGCAGTCCTTACACCATGGGCGGAAGAGATGCTGATAGGCTGGCATATAAGCGACCCTGTCAGCACAAAGGAAACCGACAGAAACGATGCTGTTTACGCTATTCAGAACAACCGGAATCCGTTCATAGATCACCCAGAATACGTCTTCTGGATTTACGACCCCACTTCGGTGGAAGGCGGGGAGTTCCAGACAGCTTCAGTTACGCTGCACCAGAACGTTCCCAACCCCTTTAATGGTATGACCACCATCGGATTCACACTGCCCCAGGCAGCGATGGTCACCATCACTGTGTACGACATATCCGGAAAACTTGTAAACACATTAATTGAACACAGTCAGCTTTCCTCCGGCAACCATGACCTTATCTGGAGCGGCAGGACGGCCACAGGTGTGCCCGCTTCCGCAGGTATATACTTCTGCAGACTCAGTACGCCCGGAGAAACAATCACCCTGCGAATGCTGATGGTATCAGAATGATCAGGAACGGCACCTGAATGAGCATAATAGAAGCCCGGAATATAGAGCGCAGTTTTGATGATCTGACGGTACTCTCTGGTCTTGATCTTGACGTTGCACAGGGAGAATTTCTTGCCATAGTGGGCAGAAGCGGTGTTGGCAAAAGCACTCTTCTCGCCATACTTGGAACCCATGACCTCGATCACGGCGGAACCCTGAAGATCGCCGATACGCCAACGAAGGATATCTCATCGGGGGCACTTGCGGCACTCCGCAGGGAATACCTGGGTTTTGTATTTCAGGATTTTTATCTACTGCCGGCTCTGACAGCTACGGAGAATGTGATACTGCCGACAGTCTTCTCAGGGGGCAACCTGGAGAAAGCGAGGGCACATGCCCGGGATATCCTGGACAAGCTTTCCGTACGGACCGATGAAACCCCGACTTCGCTTCTTTCAAGGGGAGAGAGACAGAGGGTGGCCGTAGCAAGGGGACTTGTTAACAGGCCTTCGGTTCTGCTTGCCGACGAACCCAGCGCAAGCCTTGACGAGGAGAGTGAGAGCATCCTCTTCGACCTTCTGGATGAGCTGCGCAGGCAGCAGAATTTCGCCCTGATAGCTGTGGTTCATTCCACAGGTGTCCTCAACCGTGCGGACAGGATCCTCGAACTGAAAGATGGTATTCTCCATGAAGTCATCTGAGGTCAAGCTCGCCCTGCATCTTTGGAACAGGGGACACTGGAAGGATTACATTTTCAGCCAGGGGATGCTGTTCACCGCCTCTCTGCTCCTTGTATTTTTCATATCCATCGGCCTCGGGGTACAAAACCTTCTGGACAGATTCCTCTCAAGTGACCTGCCCGCCGAACAGGTGAGGGTCACCCCTTCGGGAATGCAGGTCGGGTTCTTTCAGACCGAAACCGGCGGAATGGAGATCACCGAGGAAATAAAGAGTGAGCTGGAAAACTCACCCCTTGTCGAGAGAATAGATCCACAGATATACGCCCATGTCCCAGCCCTTCTGCGGGGTCAGCTTGGAGGACAGCCCTACTACACCGATATCACTCTGGAAGGTGTCACGGGGGAATTTCTGGGGGATTCTCTTCTTGAAGATATCAACTGGTCCTATACCCTTGAGGATTCCTCGGGCCGCTATCTTCCCATAATCCTCAGCGAGAATCTGCTGCTGCTTTACAACGCCGGTTTTGCAGAATCAAACAATCTTCTGGGTCTTACCCCGGATGGTGTGCTGGGAACGGAATGCATCGTTACACTGGGAAGAAGTTCAATAGCGGACCTGGACAACCCCCCTGTTACTGTAAGAGCCAGAATAGAAGCGACTTCCCGCAATATGAACCTCTTCGCTATAGGTGTTCCCTTTGAATTCGTGGATGAGATAAATTTACTTTTCCTTCCGGATGATACCAGACGCTTCAGCGCGCTTGTCATAACAGCGAAGAGAGCTGAGGATGTCCCCGAGATAGTAAGAATGGTCGAGGAAACAGGTCTGCTGGCCGAGACCAGAAGAGGTATCGCCCAGAAAGCTGAGATACTTGTGGGGGCCGTGACTGCCGCCCTCTCCGCTCTGGCGGCCGCTATTCTTCTCTCCGCTCTTTCAAGCGCAATTCATACTCTGGTTGCCGACCTGAAGAACAGGCGCTTTGCGCTCGGGGTCCTTATGGCCCTCGGCACTCCGCACGACAGGCTTGCGATGATCTTCGCGTTTCAGATCCTGTTCATGTCTTTCATATCGATGGTTCTCGGGGCTGTTCTGGGCTGCCTTCTGGCATGGGGGGCAAGCACCGCGCTTCTGTCGCTGAGCCCTGTACTCAGGGCCGCTGTAGACAGCCTTGCAGTCTTCCCTGCAGGATGGCTTGCAGCGGGGATAGGTGTAATGCTGACCGCTTCAACGGGCACGGCATACATTTTCTTCGGCCGGATACTGAAAACCCCGGTAACAAGGCTGCTCCGTCCCTGACGCGTCAGAACAGGTCGAAATTTATCGAGGTTGTGAAGCTGCTGTTGAATTTTTTCCAGGTTGATATCTCGGGCGCTCTCGTATAATCCACAGTGTAACCGATTCTCACATACAGAGGACTCCATGCACTGAATGCCAGGGATATACTCCCCTTCGAAATGAAATTCTCCGGATTATCCGGCGGGAAGTATACGTTACCTGAAATCTCCGCCTCTCTGATGAATGTATGGGGTTTCCTGTATCTCAGATCTGCAGACGCAAAAACGGAAAAATCATTTGTGTACATCTCTCCCGCACCGGAGGTCCACCGCGCATTGACAGAACCGAGTCCCAGCCGGGGGGAAAACCAGAACCAGGATAGGATCTGTTTCTGCCATCCAGCCGCACAGTAGGAAGTTATCTGCCATGGGCGCTCGGTGTACATCTGTCTGTCCCAGTCTGATGCGGCTTCTATGTAATAACTGTCATGGAACCAGTAATCGAATCCCAGTCTTGCCCAGCCCCTGTTTGTATTGAGAGTATCTCTACTGAGGCCGTATATCTCCTCCCATGTGACTGACCGCCCGCCAATAGCCGCGTCAACTGAAGTACCCCTGCGATCGAACCGGTACGATACTCTGGCGCTGCCGCCCCATTCAAGCATGGCCCGGTTTCCGCGCTCAATTGAAAGATCCGCCACTGTTGATGCGCTGAAGCCCTGCATCGTTCCTGTGGTGGATTCCGCGTCGTAGGAATCTCCTGCGATTATCCTCAACCGGTTTCTTGCCTCACTGTTGTAAACATCCTTTTCAAGAATTTCAAGATAGTAATCCACAGCATCCTCGGTTCTCGCTTCCCGCTGCGCGATATCACCAAGTGATAACAATGCCGGCAGGAATTCAGGATCGAGGGAAAGGGTCTCATCGAAGTAACGGAGGGCTGATCCGGAAACACCGCTCCTGGCTTTTAGTGTTCCAAGAAGATACAAAGCCAGAACGTTGTCCGAGTCCTGTCTGATGGATTCGTTCAGCTGCTCCTCAGCATCTTCAGGATCGGAATCCGGGCCTGACATCAGAAGGACTCCATGGGCCGCCAGCGTGAGTGAGGTCTGGGAATCCGGTAGGAAGGGCTCAGCTGTAAGATCAGTACCCGCTTCAAATCCGGTTTTCAGGGCCGAGGCGATGTACACCGCTGCAAGCGCTTCAACATCGGTAGAATCCGCGGCGTAAACTGCTCCGGCTTCCTCCATAGCAGCTTCCCAATTGCCTACAGAGCAGCTTGAATACCAGGGCTGAAGGCTTTCCGGCAGGAAGGAAAGAAGAATTATAAGCATTGAATAATACATCAGAACAACCTCAGATTCAGCCTGGAATAGAACTCGGTATCGTATTTCTCCCAGTAATCGTAAACGGGAGTTCTTTCGTATCCCACACTGTACCCCAGAGTCAATGAGAGGGGATCCCACATTTCAAATGTAAGTTCAGCCAGCCCGTTTATAAGGGTGTTATCAGGATCATCGGGTGGAATATAGAAGTTCCCCCAGAGCCAAAGCGATGGCCAGTGAGAGTCATCATCGGCAAACCACAGGGATACAGAACCGTATAGCGTTGTTCTATCGGTCCTCTCGTTCTCAAGACCGGAAGCCCAGTGGGTGTTTACCTGCCCGATACCCATCGAGGGGGATACCCAGAACCAGTCGTTCAGCCATTTTTTGTACGCGAAAGAAAAATATGAGCTTATCTGCCATGGTCTGACAGTTCGGGGCTGTCTGTCCCATGAGCTGCTTGCTCTGATAGTAAAATGATTGGACAATACCCTGTCTATGGACATGGTTACATTCGCCCAGGTGTAATCACTTTCGTAATCCTTGGACGTTTCAATCAAGCTGTAATCCGTCTCAACAGATACTTCGCTGCCAGCCGCGTCATACTGGAGTGATATCTCCAGCCCGCCCGAGTATCTTCTCTCCCTGACATTTCCGTTATCAATCCTGGTATCAACGTACAGCGTAACATTAAAGCGCCTTGCGTCTCTCCGGTTCCGCTGCGGGTCAAACCCCCTGTCGGTTATACTCCTTATCTTCGATTCGGCGTAATCGTACCCGGGTAAAATAGTCAGAGCCTGAAAGTAGCTGTCCATAGCGCTGTCCGAATCGCCTTTCAGCTGATGAGCAAGGCCTATGTACGCATAGACCCACGCGGAAAGGGAATCCACTTCAAGGCTTCTTTCAAAGGCAACCAGAGCCTCATCGTACTGACCCGAAAAAAGAAGGGCTTCGCCCAGACCGCTCCAGCCGCTGAAAGAAAGGCTGTCAATTTCAACAGCCTGCCTGTACCTGTCAGCCGCTTCCTCGTCATCATCTTCTTCAAAGAAATAGTTCCCCCATTCCAGCCATACATCTATACTGTCCGGGGCAATGACGGAGGCGGCCTCGAAGCTTCCTACCGCTTCATCATGCTCACCAAGTTCAACATACAGACCCGCTATCAGAAGCCAGAACTCATGGTCATCGGTACCACTTTCCGAGCAGGCTTTCCCTGCAAGCTGAAGTGATATCTCCGGATTCGCCAGAGAATAGGTCCAGGCAAGGTCTACCCATGCGTAAGGGTACTCATCCGCTATCAATACTTTGAGACTGTCGGCTTCATGATCTCTGCCGGTGCTTTCGTAGATAAGTGCTTCCTCGCATAAAGCGGTGCTTTCAAAACCTCCGGCTTCAATGTAACTTCGCCAGAGGACAAGAGCTTCCTCACTGTTCCCGGATCGTGCAAGAAGCGGCGCCAGCCGCTGATACCCGAAAATGTAAGCGGAATCAATAGATATGGCCTCGGAATAATAGTAAGCGGCTCTATCTGTTATTTCCAGCTGCTCCAGTACAAATCCCAATTCGCCCAGCAGCCATGTACCTGGATCCGCAGCTTCGGTAACCGCTTTTTCGTACCACTCGGCGGCTGCTTCCAGATCTCCATCGTTTTCGAAAAGGATACCTCTACGTTCCCATGCCCATATATACTCGCTATCAACCCTCACCCCGCTCTCGTAAGCCTCACCAGCTTCCTCAAATTTCTCGAGCTGCTCAAGAACCAGCCCGAGCTCTCCCCATGTCCAGGAGTATTCAGGATCGATCTCCAGGGCTCTGCGGTAAACGGTTTCGGCAGCAGTGTAATCGCCCATATCTTCCTGCAGAAGACCAATGGCTATCCAAGCGTCAAGATAACTTTCGTCGATCTCCGTACATTCGCTGTACCACTGAATTGCCTCTTCGTAATCTCCATCCACTTCAGCCAGGAGACCCAGCCTGTAGTAAGCGAACGCGTAATCTGGATTTATTTCGATCCCGTCCAGATACATTAAACGGGCAGCATCGAAACTATTCAAATTTTCAAGACACCACGCTATCTCCCCGAGACTCAGAAAACTGTCCGGATCTCTTCTAAATAATTCCCTGTATACCTTGATCGCTTCAGGGTATCTGTCCTGTCTTTCAAGCATTAATCCGAGATCTATGAGGCAATCTGTATCATCCGGATAAGCATCTGCGATTTTTCCATAGACCATCTCCGCCGCCTGAAATCTGCCTGTCAGCTCCATCAGCCAGCCCGCTTCAGACATCAGATGTATATTCACCGGCCACCTGCCGAGGGCTTCGTTCACGCAGCCCATCGCCTTCTCGAACTCATTCTGGTACCGGTACAGCTCAGCTGTTTTAAGCCAGACCGAAATCCAGGAGGGATCGATGCTCTTTGCGATTGTAAGCACTTCAAGTGCTTCAGGATAATCCCCCTGGACTGAAAGGCAGTGCGCCCTCCCCACAAGTGCCGGAATCAGGGTTGAATCGTAAACAAGTGAAGTCTGAAAATAGACAAGTGCTTCTTCCGTATTGTCTGTACAGGACCTTCCGAGCGCTCCCCAGGCCATGGCCGAACAGGAATCCAGTTCTACCGCTTTCCCGGCGTACTCCGATGCTTCATCGTGGTGCCCGAGAACGCTTGCGGAAAATGCAAGGGCAGCCCATGCGTCCGAGCTTGCCGAATCGTCCGCAACGGCAGCCTCCGCCTGAGTGTAAGCGTCTTCCCAGTTGCCCGAAGAATAGTCTTCCTGCCACCCGGTCAGGTGGATAGATGCAAGTACCGCTAGTAGAATGCAGTGCATCTCAGCCTCCCGCCAGAGAAACAGTCAGACCGCCGAGCCCCAGGAGCCAGCAATACCAGGCGAAAATGGAGAATTTACCCTCTCTCAGAAATTTCAGCAGTACCCGCAGAGCGAGATAACCGGTAAGCGCGGAGATCACAAATCCGGTGATCATAAAAGAAGTATCTATACCGCCCGATCCGGCGTCCCCGAGTTTCAGGATTGCGGCACCGGCAATAGCGGGAATCGAGAGCATGAAAGAGAAGCGGGCAGCCTTCTCTTTTTTAATCCCTTTGAGAAGACCTGTAGAAATGGTGAATCCTGATCGTGATATCCCCGGAAGCAGAGCGATTGCCTGGGAAATTCCTACAATGAAGCTTCCAGTAATGGTGGGGTTATCCCTGTCTCCGCTTTTCATGAACCTGGTGCTGAACAGGACGCAGCCTGTTACAAGCAGCATCACCGATACCAGGACAGGGCTGTTAAAAGCTCTCTCGATGGAATCCGAAAGGAAAAACCCGGCCAGCGCAGCTGGAATGGAACCGATGATAAGCAGACCCGCCAGGACAAGGGATTCTCTTTGTTTCCGAAACAGACCGGATACCAGCTCCGTAAGGTCTTTTCTGTATACAGCCAGTACCGCCATGAGTGTCCCCAGATGAACCACGATCTCGAAAGTCATATCCCCTTCAGGGACGTTCATTATCATCCCTGCCAGAGCTAGATGACCAGAGCTTGAAACGGGAAGAAATTCGGTAAGCCCCTGGATGACTGCCAGCACAATGACGGCTAAAAGCGTCACTGTTCCAGAAATTCCCTGTGAAGCGCCCTCAGTGCTTCATCCCTCTTCCGAAGATGAACCAGCGCTGAAATGGTGGCGTGCGAGTCGACCGTCTGGAGCATATCGATGCCAGCCCGGTCAAGGGCAGAGGAGAACCTTGCCATAACACCTTGTATCCCATGCATACCGGCTCCCACAATGGAAACCTTCGCGCAGGGAGATACTGTCTCGAAAACTATTCCGTTGCCGCCGAGGACTTCCGAAACCACTTTTTCATCCTCCAGCGAAACTGTGAACATGGCTGCCGCACTGAAAACACTGAACATATCCATCGATACGCCTGCAGCTGCGACAAGTCCGAAAGCGCGTGAATAGAATTCATGCATCGAATCGCTCTCTTCCGTGCTTATCCTGAACTGAACCGCATCAGATCCCGATGCCACCCCTGTTATGTACCTGCCGCTTCTGATGAAAAATGGTTCTATCTCCGTTACCTTCTCCCCTGTACGATGAGACTTCACGCTTATCCTGATGCCGGCATCGCCTGCTATTTCTGAAGCTCTCGGATGCACTATCTCCGCCCCCTGCCAGGCCAGCTGCCGGAGGTCCTCAGCGCTTATCCTGTCTACCTTCAGAGCTCGTGGAACACTTTGCGGGTCTGCTGTGTATACCGAATCGATCTTTTTGAAGAGCATCAGCTCGCCTGCCCCGAGGGCTGCGGCTATCGCTGTCGCTGTGATATCACTGCCACCTCTTCCAAGTGTGGAGATCGTTCGATTGCTGCTCATTCCCTGGAAGCCGGCCACAACGACACAATCGTTCTCTTTCAGGGATGCATTGAGGTATTCTTTTTCGACCAGTTCGAGATCGGCACCGCAGTGCTGCTCATCGGTTCGCAGCCCGGCATTCCAGCCGGTTATAGCAGATGCTGCGATTCCCCTCTGCCTGAGCATATCCGCAAAAACAGCCGCTGATATTACTTCTCCGCATGCCATAAGACAGGATCTTTCATGCGGGATGGGAGCTGAAACAAGTTCCAGAAGGGTATCCGTTGAATATGGATCCCCTTTTCTACCCATTGCGGAAACCACAACAACAGCTTTTCGGTACGATGCAAGCTCGCTTATGCAGAGATCTACCGATCTTTGTCTGTCCTCCGCGATTGAAAGGCATGTTCCACCGAACTTAATGACACAGAGGTCGTTCACTTGTTACCCCCCTTTACTGATGCCATGACGAGTTCCATGAATTCCTTCCCGGTATCGTTCCAGTCGTTCATATTCTCGGCAAACATACGGCTTTTTTCTCCCATCTGCAGCCTCAGATCACTGTCCCTGATAAGGTTCTTAACAGCATCAGCAAGTTCCCCGGCGTTTCGGGGATCCGTAAGAATTCCGCTCTCACCATCACGGACCAGTTCGGGTATGGCAGCGACATCCGAAGCGATTACAGGTAGTCCGTACCACATCCCATCGAGGATCGACATGCCGAATGCTTCCCAGCTGGCGGGATGAACAAGAATATCCGCCTTCCGGTAAGCGATTACAAGATCATCGTGCGAAAGCTCCCCTGAAATCCTTATGGAATCTGAAAGGTTTTCTTCCTTTATCAAATCCAGAACGCCTGCTGAGTACTCTGCGTCAGATTCAGTACTTCCTGCGAATTGGGCTTCGAAGCTTCCAGGCTCAAGACGGGCGCAAGCCTTAACCAGCAGATGCTGAGCCTTCCTTGGAGAAATACTGCCCACGCAGAGTAATCTGACAGGTCCGTCCCGCAGGGAACGATCCGGCAGAGGCCTCGGGTCTTTCTCAAAACCGGGGTTTATCATCATGATCCGTTCCGATGGAATTCCCATGTCTTCTATTGCTTCGGTGGTGTTTCTGCTGTTCGTCCATATCTTTCGCGCCATTGAAAGGAGCCATCTTACATACACTCTATACATGAATGACTTGAGTTTATTCCGAAGGTCCATCCATTCAAGATGATGCATGAGGTACAGAACGGGTATACCTGCGAATGTGCTCATAAGGCGGAGCAGCGGCACATATTGATAACTCTTGCTCACAATTACAAGATCAGGCTTCTTCTTCCGGATCTCTCTGCAGATGTATCTGGACGCACTGAACCATTTCAAAGGAAGGCCGGATGGTACAGTTGTGAAGTGGATTACCTCCACTGTGACACCATGGGACCTGAGGTATGCAGCCATTCTGAAGTTGAAACCGTAACCTCCAGAATGGAAATCCTTTTTGCCGAGCATAACGAAGACAACACTGCAGGGAATGAGCGTATCCTTTCAAATGTGTGATATCCTGAATGCTTCCTGAAAACCAAGTATACTGCCCCCAAGGCCACACTGTCATAATGTATCAAAGTAAAACCTCCTTAATTGCCGAGCAGCAAATCCCAGACACAGGGATTGACGATTTCTGAATACACTATATTATTGAATATATTCATATTTGGAGGTTGTTCATGGGACTTAGGGAGATAAAGAAGGAGCGCGCTCGAAGGGCGATACTGGAGACAGCCAGAGAGATGTTCTTCAGCCACGGTTTTAATGGAACCACAATAGAGGCAATTGCCCGGAAGGCTGAAGTAGCGGTTGGCACCGTTTACAATTACTTCGATTCGAAGAGTACCCTGATCCTGGCAATTACCGCCGAGGACACATCAACGCTTCTGGACAGGAAGTTTCAGATCCGTGAATCCTGTACGGGATGTGAAAGTGTGAAGCTTTACATAAATACTCTTATGGAGAACCTCTCCATGTATCCGAAGAGACTTCTGCGGGAATTGATGCGGGAAGGCTGGCGCACTGATACTACCCTGAGCAAAGGGTTTATCAACCAGGATCTTACACTTCTGGACGGCCTTGCCGGAGTACTCCGGGAGCTAGGTGCAAAGCAGAAGATCGAACCCGCCACGGATATCGAACACGCATCACTGGCTATATACGGAATCATCACTACCGCCCTGATGTGGTACGCCTCCGACGAGGAAAGAACCTCAATACAAATGCTTGAATCCCTTGAGAAAATGCTTGAGATCCTGTTCCGGGGTCTGAACTCCGAAGGGAGAGATCGATGAAATCATTTCTTCTACTTCTGTGCCTCTCAATCATCCCGGGCATTATCAGCAGCGGGCTCTGCCAGCCGCCGATAGATGAACTGGTGCATTCGCTGGATCAGCTTTACAGAAGCGATGACAGTTACGCTGAAATGTCGATGCATATTGTAACTCCGCACTGGGAAAGAATACTGACGATGAAGGCATGGTCTCATGGAATTGATAAGACCTTCATCAGGATACTCTCCCCGGCAAGGGAAGCTGGAATGGCATCCCTCAGGATTGGTGCCGAAATGTGGAATTACCTTCCAAACACCAGCAGCACCGTGAGGATACCGCCATCAATGATGGCCGGTTCATGGATGGGATCTGACATCACGAACAACGATATAGTCCGAGAAATCACATACGTGAATGATTACACATACTCTTACACGACAGATACGACCCTGACCGATGCTCAGACGGATGGTGTTGTGTACATCGAACTGTTTCCGAAATCGTCCACTGCTGTAGTCTGGTCCAGCATCGTGTTCGCAGTCAGAATCGAAGATACAATGCCTCTGTGGGAAAAATACTACGACAGCCATGGAGATCTGATCAAAACAGTGACCTACTCGGATGTGCAGGAAATGGACGGCAGAACAATCCCCGCACAGATGCAGGTTATCCCGGCAGACAAAGAGGGGCAGAGCACAACCATCACCTGGTCTCATGCTGAATTCAACCGTGGTCTGGACAGTAGCATCTTTTCACTGAGCAACCTGCAGTCCAGCGACTGATATGCTTCTGAAGCTCGCCTGGAGAAATGTTTTCCGGCAGAAAAGACGGACTATCCTGACCCTTCTGACCATGACCGGCGGTTTCTTTCTCTCTTCCTTTTCAATAGGGTGGATGGACGGCTCGTACAGCAGCATAATTATGTTCTTCACAAACAATAGGACCGGTCAGATCCAGGTTCACCGCGAAGGTTATCTGGAAGACCCGTCCATCTATTCGACGATCAGCGATTATCAAACGGTGGGAGCCTTCCTGGATTCAATCCCGGGGGTCAGAGGATGGGCACCCAGGATATACTCCGGAGCTCTCCTTGCTGTCAGACCCCGGAGGCCTGGTTCAGGTAACGTATTCTCGAATTCAGCGGCTGCTTCTGTAATTGGTATTGACCCTGCAATGGAGGAGGCAGCCACAAATTTCTCCGATAGAATAGTGAGCGGAGAAATGTTGACGGCTTCCGCGGCTGACACTTCCTACACCGCCACCGGCCGGATCGTACTTGGAAAAGAACTCTCCATAATTCTTGAGGCTTCAGTTGGTGATTCCCTTGTCATGCTGACGCAGGCCGCAGACGGCAGCAGCGCTGACCGGATGTACGTTATCTGCGGCATAGTAAGCACCGGCAATGCAGATATCGATAGAAATACATGCTATATAACCCTGTCCGATGCCCAGATCCTTTTCGCCCTTGAGGGTAAAGCGCACGAGATAGCGGTCATGACCGCTTCGCTGGGTACAGTCGATGAACTCACATTGGATATTTCGGCAGGGCTTTCCGGAAGAGATCTTGAAACCGATTCCTGGAAAACATTCGCCAGGGAATTCTACAACGGCATGAAGGCCGATGAGGACAGCCTGAAAGTAACGATCTTCATTATTGTACTTGTAGCCGCCATGGGAGTGCTCAATACAATTCTCATGATGGTTCTCGAACGAAGGCGGGAATTCGGTGTAATGAAAGCTCTTGGAACAAGACCGGGCTTCATTATCAGAATGATCGTACTGGAAGCGAACATCATGGGTATCATAAGCGTGATTGCGGGCGGAATCCTCAGTACGGCCGCTCTATTCTACTTTTCAGAACATGGCCTGGTTATGGATCCGCCCCTGGATTACGGAGGTACCGTCTTCCGTGAAATGATAGCATCAATAACACCGGAATGCTACTGGATCCCCGCCATTTGTGTGATCATTACAGCCTCGACCGTCAGTTTCATCCCTGCGCTGAAGGCTGCCCACACAAAAGCCGCAAAAACTCTGAGGAAGGTCTGATATGTTCATCAGGCTTGTAAAGTTCGCCTGGAAGATCATCTGCAGGAATCGCAGGAGAACTGTGATCACCGGGCTCGCAGTCGGGCTTGGCCTCGGCTCAATGATTTTCACGGAAGCTCTGATGCAGGGAATGAGCGCGCACATGATAGATACAACAACCGAATCGTGGATGGGGGACGCTCAGATCCATAGAAATGGTTTTCTCGACACCCGGAACATCAACCTGATAATCAAAAGACCCGATTCCACACTTTCCATGCTTGAACTGGATTCAACGGTCACCTCCTGCACACCAAGGATACTCTCCCCCGCCTCGGCAACATCAACAACAGAACTGAAACCGGTTACCCTGATCGGCGTTGACATTGAAACAGACCCGGAAGTGACTATGCTGGAAGCCGCGATAGATTCGGGATACTACCTGAGCGGGGACAGCACAGAACTCATTATCGGATACAAACTGGCATTGGACCTGAACGCAGGGCTTGGAGATGTAATAGTTATCACCGTTGCACAGGCCGGCAGCGGGCTTTCGAGCAGTATGTTCTTCGTCTCGGGTATATGCCATTTCGGCAATGACAATCTCGACAGGTATTCCGCTTTCGTGAATCTCTCTGCCGCAGGAAGGATGCTCGGTATACAGGGGGAAATCCATGAAATCGCTGTCAAATTCCCACAGGCGGAAATGGGAGCAGATACTTCCCTTGGATTCTGGAACAAATTCTCGGTTTTCGGCAACACTGCCCTGGGGTGGCCGGACCTGGCACCGCAAATCGGCTCTCTGCTCAGCATGGTTGATGTAAGTATGTCAATAATGGCTGCGATTCTTTTCGGTCTGGTCGTTTTCGGAATAGTAAATTCCCTGTTCATGTCCGTATATGAGCGGATGTACGAATTCGGGGTTATGAAGGCCGTAGGAACAAGAACGGGAACAATAACCGTCATGGTGATCCTTGAAGCTTTCTGGATAGCGGTCATCAGTACTGTAATAGGAATTGCCATCGGCCTGCTGATAATATGGATAACCTCAAAGACAGGCATTAACTTCGGGGATATGGAAGTATCGGGTGTCACGATTAACAAACCGATATTCCCGGTACTGACCCTCGGCCGGGTATGGATATATCCCCTTTCCACTCTGATTCTCACTACAGCTGCAGGAATCTATCCGGGGATTCACGCCGGCAGGCTGAACCCGGCGGAGGCGATGCGAAAAAGTTTATAGATCATGGAGATGTATATGACTGATAATAATGTGATAGTTGCAAAGGGCATTGTTAAGACCTACGATGATTCCGGAGTCCCGGTTCATGCGGTAAGGGGTATAGACTACACCCTTGAGAAGGGTGAATTCACCGCCATAATCGGTCCATCCGGTTCGGGAAAAACGACCTTTCTGAATGTTCTCGCCGGACTCGATACACCCACAGAGGGTAAGGTATGGCTCTCCGGGAATCTGATATCCGATATGAGCGGAAAGGAGCTCTCAGACTTCAGAAGGGATCATATAGGTTTCATTTTCCAGGCTTACAACCTGTTCCCGGTACTCACCGTAGAGGAGAATGTTGAATACGTAATGCTGCTTCAGGGTGTTCCTCATGCAGAACGTCACAACAGGGTTATGAACATTCTGGAGAAAGTGGGTATCGCCGAATACGCCGGCAGGCTCCCCATGCAGCTTTCAGGCGGTCAGCAGCAAAGGGTGGCTGTAGCCAGAGCGATGGTCTCCCGTCCCTCCCTCGTCATCGCCGATGAGCCCACCGCAAACCTGGATTCAAAAACCAGCGGTGCTCTTCTTGATATGATGCGGCAGCTGAACGAGGATACGGGCATGACCTTCCTCTTCTCAACCCACGATGAGATTGTAATGAGAAGGGCAAGAAAGATAGTTATTCTGCGGGACGGAAAAATCGACGGAAAAGCATCCCCGGAAGAGATCAAGTGAAACTATCCGTCACCGGTCTGCTCCTTCTGACACTTTTTGCAGGAACAACCGCAAGGGCTGCTGAATTGTTCGGCACTCTGAAGCCGAAGTTTTCAATAACGGATCAACCTATTCCCGATTCTTCCTTAACATATACATTCCAGGTGCCCCTGATGCTCATGGTTCGTCACAGGGCAGGCAGTCTGAATTTTAACGCCGCCTGGATACTCTCTCCTTCGGGCGGGAATCCGGCACTCAGCGGGGAAAATGATGTTCAGGTTTTCAGGCTTGCAGACCCGGAAACCAGAATATTCCCTTCCTCATGGAACGGTGATGAATCTTTCAGCATCCTTCAGGATATCGACAGGCTGAACGTCAGGCTGAGAGTTTCAGGAGCAGCACTGACAATCGGAAGACAGGCAGTTTACTGGGGTGTAGCAAAATCCGTCAGCCCGACTGATTTCATCGCCCCCTTCCAGTACGGTACCCAGGATACGGAGTACAGAATCGGTGTAGATGCAGCAAGAGCAGTTGTGTCCATCGGCATAATGTCCGAGCTGGATGCGGGTTACCTTTTCGGGAAGGATGCGGAATTTTCAAACAGCGGCTGCTGGCTTCGTGGCAGATTCTACTTATTCAAGACCGATGCAACCCTTCTTGCAGCCTGCTTCAGGGAGAACCTCATGATTGGCGCAAGCCTGAACCGCTCTCTTGGAGGTGGAACTGGATGGGTGGAATGCGCCTTCGTATCAACAGAGTTCTTCTCAGACAATCCCGGTGAAGATACCTACTGGAGCCTTTCAACAGGATACGACAGGAGCTGGCTGAACGCTGCATTGTACGGATTTCTGGAATACCATTTCAGCTCCCCGGGAACCGATGATCCGGAGAACTATCCCATAGCCCCAGCGGGCAGCGCCTTCGGGAGCGGCGGCATCTACCTCCTGGGGAAACACTATATAAGCCCGGGGGCAAGCTGGAGTGTAACACCACTTCTTAACTTCACAGGTCAAGCGCTTGTCAACCTTACCGACGGGTCTGCTTTCCTTTCTGTAACCTCAGAATACAGCACTTCTCAGAATACCGTTATAAATGCCGGATTATCCCGGGGGCTGGGAAGCATTACAAATGATGCTGCAGGAGATGCAGGCTCCGAATTCGGAACCTGGCCAGCACATTATTCCCTTTCAGCAGGCTACTATTTCTGATAAGTGAGTTTATCCTGAGCGAGCGTTCGCGAGTCGAAGGGAATCCACTCAGGGGTACCAAATAGAAAGCACCGCAGCACCGGAACCACTTTGACATTTATCATAGCCTGGAGTAATAATATAAGATGCTAAAATATTTTCTGATTCTCCAACTTCTGACTTCAGTTCCGGTTTTCTGTGGTGAGTTGCGATTCGGACCTAGACTAGGTTTACTTATGCCAGACAGAATCAACGATTCACGCACTAATCCCGGTACAGGATTGTACTGGGGCATTTCTGTTGAATATGCATTTACCCCCTTATTTGCTGTAGATTTTACAACTGGTGCAGCTCTCGGAATGGGTGAACCGAGAGGGATTCCTATTCCCTGCCTTCCGAGTTTTTCGAATGAAGATGCTGATTATTATGCAACTAACCTAACTCTATCTGTTAATCCTGCTGCTCTCAGCCTTGCTGCCGGTATCGCTTACTATTACATCAGAATGGACTGGGACCAGACTCTGATCGGGGAGAACACTGAATGGAAAACAATCGAGCTGAACAAGCTAGGATATTGTTTCTCAATTGGAATTGAACCCATCAGGAATGTCAGTATAGATTTTACCTTCAATTATCCCGATCTCGAACATATCTGGGGTGTTTTAAGCATCACGACGATGCCTTTTAAGTTATGAGTTCAAAGTAGCGTTATAGTCATTTATTTGGTTCACCGAATTTCTGATTATTAGATTTCAGGGATTAGGTATGGACGCTGCAGCAACTGCTTCTCGTCAAAACCGACTTGACTTGCATGCCTATCAATGAATACTCAATTTCAACATTATGAACTCAAACTTCTGCAAAGGTGAAAGTTCGAATCCACTCAGGGGTACCAGTCCCTCCAGTTTTACGAGTGATCAAATATGCTGTAGATTGTTTCCATTGTCTAATGTTTGAATATTATGATATTGATTCGGATTAGTGACGCGAAAAAGTATAATGGTGTATTTTAATACAGGCCATCTACCATCATTGCGGGGGAAACAATGGAGATTATCTTTGTTCTATTATCACTTAGCACCTTAACTACTACTGAACTATCAGAATGTGAATATATATTTGATACATTCTCATGTGAATCCACAATTATCTCACCATTTGAATTCTTCACTCATAATAATGATAGTGGAGTACCCTTCGTGTGGCGCGCGCAATTCACACCTGATAATAGATATAGGATTCTGGTATTCGATGAGAATGAACTGCTGATAATTGAGGGAATTGATGATAGCTTAGAATCCGATAGTGAATATACTATTAATAGAATAGTATTTGAGAATTATCCTGATGGGAACCATCTTAGACATCCCTTATACTCACAAAACCTTGAGTATGCATTATTTACAGGTAAAGATACTATTGATGTTTATACACATTACCTGGTAAACACAGTGACTTGTGAGATTGACACTCTTCCATTCTCTTCACCTGGATGCGCAAGACCATCGAATGATGGCAGTCTAGCGACACTGTGCTTTACTGTACCCCCATTGGGCATGATCCCAGAAGAGTTTGCCTGGCCTTGTGTGAAACTCTCCAGATTCAATCAAATTACTGGTCAATTCGATTCTACAATTATTTTGTCAGATGTAAGCTTTCCACGTGTATCAAGGAATCACGATAGACTATTAGTTTTCTATTTCGATGGTACTATCAGTAACATTGAGGCTTATGATGAGCAGGTAAACAGGAATTGGAGCATTTTTGAAGATGGATATGAACAGCTATATTTAGCTTCTACTACTTTTATCAGAAGGTGTGGATCCGCATTAAGGGGGTATCTACTAAGTTCCGGTGAGGTGATTTGGGAGGACAATTCCATTGATTACAGCGATACTTGGTTCAGAAAAGTAAAGATATCAATGGATGAGCATACAATTGGATTACAATTCACTGGAATTGCTGATAGCCAACACTCTAGCAACGGATCAGTATTTCTTCTTCAGCATATGCCTGATTCGCAATCTGTAACTATTTCTAGTCTTACAGACATTTATGGAGAGCTCGGTAGTATTCAACTGTGTTCAGTTTCCGATAATGGAAGGTTACTCTTCTCTTATCACCCAGATCGAATGAATCCTAGTTTAAGGAAATACATAATTACAGATGAGTCATGCGTACCCATATGGCATTCATCAGATTCTGTTGTATTCACTAGTGAGGCGGTGTTCTCTCAATATGGAGATAGGATTATTTATGAAAGGAAAGATGATAAGCTAGTAATATCGAATATACAGCAGATCTCTATTGATGATTCTGTGGATATTCATCATTGATAGCTGAGTAGATTTAGTCCTTCATTGTAAGGAATCTGTAAGTGTAACCTTCCACAATAGAAGTTCTAAGAGTGTCCACTACGGGGTACCAAAAGGGACGGAGGTAATTGGAAAATCTAATTACCTCCGTCCCTTTTTCGTTACAGTGTTCAACATCAATTGACATCCTGCCTTCTACCTATGATTCTTGAACGATTGGAGGGGTATTATATGTATAAAAGAATCCTGACTCTTGTAATTCTCGGTTCCTTAAACCTTGCATATGCTGATTCCGCGGTTCAGACTGATTGGTCTGGTGGTTCAGAAGTAGCGGGACCTGTACTAGAGTTGAGTGATCAGTTTGATAACGAAACAGATATCAGGTGGAACAGCGATCTGGGCGATATAGAACTCCACAAGGAATTTTTCCAGCACACAATTAGTTCATATTTTAATTCATACTCCGTCTACTCGGCAGATATTGATGGTGATGGAGATATGGACGTTCTTGCCGCTTTGTTTCAATCAAGTAACGTCAGCTGGTTTGACAACATCGATGGTTCGGGAACATCCTGGATTGAGCATCTTATTGCAGAAGATCATATCTACATTATTTCCGTATACTCTGAAGACGTTGATTCCGATGGCGATATGGATATCATCGGTGCCGCACTCCATGATGATGAGATCTTGTGGTGGGAGAATATCGACGGCTCTGGTACATCCTGGACAGAGCATATCATTACAGGAACCTACGACGGTGCCAGCTGTGTACACTCAGTGGATATAGATAATGATGGAGATAAGGACGTAATCAGTGCTGCACGATATGCCGACGATATCACCTGGTGGGAGAACATCGATGGTTCGGGAACATCGTGGACAGAGCATACTGTCGATGGAAATTATGATGGTGCCGAAATGGTTTACTCCGATGACATTGACGGTGACGGAGACATGGACATCCTTGGTACCGCATTCGAGGGGGATAAAGTTGTCTGGTGGGAAAACATGAACGGTTCGGGTACAAGCTGGACCGCACATATCATTGATGAAAATTATGACGGGGCCTGCGCAGTTAATACTGAGGATATAGATGGTGACGGAGATAAGGACGTTCTGAGCACTGCGTTTGAATCAGGAGAAGCGACATGGTGGGAGAATTGCGATGGCTCTGGTACATCCTGGATTGAGCATACGGTCAATGATGATTTTGCCGGTGCGCGTTCAATATGTGCCGGGGATATAGACGAAGACGGAGACATGGACATCTTTGGTGCGGCTTTACTGGACTGTGAAATAGCCTTCTGGGAAAATCTCGACGGTTCCGCTACATCCTGGGCAGAGTATACAGTTGATCGTGCTATCTATTGTGGTAACTCCGTTTGCCTTGCAGATATCGATGGGGACAGCACTCTGGAGATTCTAGGAACACTTGCACCCACGGGTATCTGCTGGTGGGAAGCTAATGGTTATTCTCTCACTGGTATTCTTGAATCCAGTGTTCTCGATGTGCAGGCGGAGCCCTCATGGGATTATATCCAGTGGAATTCGGAAACTCCTGCAGGAACATCCGTCTCATTCCAGGTCAGATCATCCGATGATCACGCAAATATGGGAGACTGGTCAGACACCATCTTCACTCCCTGCAGTCTGGTGGGCATCTTAGTTGATAGTGAACGGTATGTTCAGTACAGGATACTTCTAGAAACAATTACAAACATTTCCACCCCGACACTCAACGATATCACTATCAGCTGGAATCTGTTAGGAATCAATGAAACTGCAGGGCCGATTCCTCAAGTACCGGAACTGCTTCCCATAGCACCTAATCCATCTGCAGGATCACCAATGATCAGGTTCGGGTTACCCGAACCAGCTTTCGTTGGTATTTGTATCTTCGACCTTTCGGGCAGGCTCGTCAGTGAGGTCAGTGGAGATGAGTACTCCCCCGGGTATCACGAAGTTCTACTTGCAGACCTGAATTCCGGGATCTACTTCTGCAGGATGATCACAGGAGACTTCACAGCAACGCTACGATTTATTGTTGTAGAGTAACTGTAGAAATCGATATTCTGAAATGATAAGGCTATTGTACAGTACCCTGCAGACCTTTATCTTCGGGAGTACTGGGAGGTATCGAATGAAAACTGTCCGGATTGTTTCACTGATTATTCTATTGACCGCAGCAAATTCCACGTTTGGCGGTTCTCTTCCATTTTCCCGTTCCGGTCTGATCGATATCCCCACAGCTTCCATGCTTCTGCACACGCAGATCAAGCTGGGAGGTGCAGCCACAGCGTTCAGCTACCAGAATGCGGACAGCACTACTGAAAATGATTTTGCCGTAGGAGCCCATCTTGAATTCGGTCTTTTCGGCAGGGTTCAGTTAGGGATCACTTGGCTTGGAGATGCCGGGATCTCCGGCAATGTCCGGGTACTTGCCATCCACGAAAGTACGACTATCCCCGCGATTGCATTCGGATGCCAGAATATCACGGGAGAAAAGAATTACGAATTCTTCCGGGATTCGCAGGACAGTCTTTACAGATATGAGGAATCACAAAATTTCTCCGCATACATGGTGTTAACAAAAAGCCTTGATTACTTCTCCCGAATACCTGTCTGCCTTCATCTGGGTTACGGCATTGGAAGGTTCAGGCAGGGTGAAAATTCGGATTTTGACGGAATATCAAACCCTGTAAGAGGTCTTTTCGGCGGAATTGACTACCATCCCACCAGAAATGTATCGCTCATGCTGGAATGGGACGGAAGAGATGCCAACTTAGGCGCATCATTCACGATGAACCCGAATGTCCGCTTCCTTGGAGCAATTGCGGAACTTGAACAGCTTGCAATGAGTAACAGAGATCTCTCGGATGTCATGCAGAATGTCAAATTCAGCCTCGGAGTGGAAATCACATTAGGCCCAATCCTCAACGCTGTCACTCTCCAATCCTTCAGTGAACTGACCCAGCGTGAAACCGATGATCTTCTCCTTAAGCTTGAGGCAATTAGATCGCATGCCAGGGAAGATATCGAAGAACTTAAGCACGATGTTCCCTAAATAAAGGTAGAATGAGCTGTTCCGCTAAGATATCACGGGAGGTCCAGTGACCGGTAAGAAGACAAATCCCGACAATACAGGATTGCTTAAGGCGCTTGAAGCGGAGAAGGCATACCTTGAGATGCTGTTCGAGGGTCTGCAGGAGGGGATCGTCATGGTTGACAGCCACGGGATCATCCAGCGTGTCAACAGGGAATTCGAAAGGCTGTTCGGTTACTCCTCGGATGAAGCCGTCGGGCAGAGCATCGATGATCTCGTCGCTCCGGGGGATTTGAATCAGGAAGCCAGAGGTATCACATCCTCTGTTGTTACCGGTCACAAACAGATCCTGGAGACAAAGAGGCATGCCAAAGATGGAAGTGTCCTCAGTGTTTCGGTTCTTGCATCGCCGATATCGGTGGGTGACTCCGTGGTGGGTTACTATGGAATTTACCGTGACATCGCAGACAGGAAGGAAGCCGAAGCCGATCTCAGGCGCCAGAAAGCACATCTGGAGCAGTTATTCGAAAGTGCTCAAGAGGGCATTGTAATGGTCGCAAACGATGGCATTGTTCTCAACGGTAACGGTGAGTTCCTCAGAATGTTCGGCTACGAATTGGAAGAGATCAAGGGCAGAAATATCGATGACATAATAACATCGGAGGACTGTCATGAGGAAGCGTTAGACATAACAGACAGAGTCAGCAGCGGGTTGAAAGTATCTTTTGAGACCGTTCGAACGCGTAAGGATGGTACGAAGATCGAGGTCTCGTTACTTGCTTCCCCCATAGTTATCGACGACTTTCAGGTCGCATTCTACGGTATCTACCGGGACATCACTGAAAGGAAGAGGGCAACCGAAAGGCTCAACAGGTCAAGACGGAGAATAGAGAGTTTGCACGGCATAGCCAGAAACCTTGAAAAGTCCGATTCCGAGAATATGGTTTACAATTACGTTATCTCCGCAGCCTGCATGATACTGGATTTTTCTGCATGCTCGATCTCGCTGATCAGAAAGGACAAGCTCGTTCCGCTCTTCTTCTCCACACCTGACCTCGCGGAGCTGCACCAGGAGAGCTTCCTGCCCGGTGAGGGCCTTGCGGGAAGGTCCTATCTGCAGCATAAAACTCTCGTTGAGCAGCGCGATGCCTCTCTGGGTCAGCCGGTCCTGCAGATCGATAATCCTTCTTATTTCCCGCTTATAGGATCGCCGGTGGGAACATCAGGTGTCTTCACGGGATTCGGGAAGGGTTCTGATCATATTGAGGATGAGCAGGCCAATCTCCTCGAATTGCTGCTGGGCCATGCTTCAGAGGCTGTCAACAGGATACGGCTTCACCGGGAGCTCAGAGCCCAGGCAATTCATGACCCGCTGACCGGTGTCCACAACAGACTCTACTTCGATGAAGCAATAGAGAGGGAAGTAGAGAGAGCCAGAAGGTATAACCACTCCATCGGGATCGTCATGATCGATATTGATAACTTTAAGGAAGTGAACGATCGGTTCGGCCATCAGAAAGGCGACGAGGTCCTATGCGCCGTAGCGGGGAAGCTGCAGGAAGTGGTCCGGAAAGCCGATAGTGTAATTCGGTACGGTGGTGACGAGTTCCTGCTGATCCTCCCGGAAACAGGGGGAGGGACCTGTCAGATCGTCGAGCGGCTGCGTGCCGACTTAAACGATCTTCCGGAGATCAGTTCCATCGTGAATTTTCCCGTTACACTATCGATCGGTTCTGCAATCTGGGAACCGGGGGAGGATATCTCCATACACAGGATTCTTATGAAAGCGGACGATCTCATGTACCAGGGCAAGAAGAAACACCCTGGATCGGAGAATGAGAATCAGGATCATCATTGAGATACTGCATTTATACTGTTCTCAGATGAACCTGTACAAACCCTTCAATTTTCTTCTCTCAAGAACGTTTCCTGCTGAAGTCTGAACTTCCATAAGGCTATCGTTTGCGGTAATGCGCCTCACTTCTGCATCAAGTACTCTCAGCAGATAGTACACCCCCGAATCAAACTGAAGCTGTCTATCTATTCTGGATACCGGTTCTGGAGATAGAAGTTCTTTCTCCATCATCCAGGTGGATGAAAGCAGTCTTCCAGCCGAGAACAGAGCACACCTTTTACTCTCTGAGAATGCTGGTTTCCATAACAGGGATGACCAGCCCAGCTGGCAGAACCATGCCCCCCTCCGCAGATCTCTGACCCCGGATGCAAGCAGCCATTCAAAGTAATTCTTCACCCCCGCAGCATCGATGGTTTCCGGCGGGCCGCTCTCCTCATCATCTTCATCAGGCTCAATACTCTTCTCATCTATATGCCGTAACCATGCGGTAAGGCCTGATGAGAGAATATCGCTGACGGTAACGGGAGAACCGGGAAGGAGCTCATCCCTGAACATTGAAAACCCGGATTCCAGTGCTCCATTTTCTAAAGGCAGATACCCCGGACCCGGCAGCTCAGCTGGCACTTTGCCCTCATCATTTATCCAGAGCCGCAATTTGCTTAGCAGCAGCGCGGGTGAGTTATCCGGCACAGGCCCCCACACGAAACCGCCTCCGGGGGCTGTTGAACAGGAAGATAGATCTTCCGAGAGAAATAGAACCCCTCTGCCTCTTTCTCTTAGCGCAACATTGTATGGAGGATCGAATTTTCTGATAGTCTCGAATTCCAGGAGAGCCGCCTCAAGCGGGGTTTCACACTCATCGGTGGATACATCGTGAACCTGGGATACAAGTTCAAGTGTCTTCTCATCAGCTTTCCTTCTGGTGAAATAACTGTTGACCCGTCTCTTCAGGGATAACGCTTTGCCTGCATACAGAACCTTTCCCTCTTTTGAGAGAAGACGATATACACCTGGTGTATCCGGCAGGGAAAGCCTGGTATCCTTCGGCATGGGGTAGTCCCAGCTCCCGATTCGGGTCGCAGGCGGCTTAAGAAGAAATTCATTCAGCTGCGAAAGCTGCATGATGCCCTTTCCGTTAAGCTCTGACACAAGACTGGCCCAGATCAGTGATGTTGCCCGAACATGTTCGGCAGCCCTCTTCTTCTCATCCATGGAATACCCCAGGTATCCGGCAACGGCCCGGAGCCCTTTCCTCGGGAGGCCGGGATAGAGTCTTCTCGCTATTTCCCGTGTACAGAGGATCCTCGATATCTGCTCATCCGGGAGATATGTCGAGAAGAGATGATCGATCCATCGCTGTTCAAAAACAGCAAAATGAGCAACCGGGACAGCATTTCTGAAAACCGGCAGCAGGAGTTTTGCAAGTTCCCGCTGCTCAATACCGTCACCCGGCAATACTGATGAAATGCCCGTCATTCTGGAAATGCGGCCTGGTAACGTCTCTTCTTCGGGAAGTGAAACAAGAAAGGAATGTATCTCCGGTTCGCGCTCCACAATACCTGATGGGAGGACCGCCCACGCTATCTCCAGCAGGGACCCTTTCGCTGGTGTCGCTCCCGTGGTCTGGCAGTCGAGGATCACAACCGGCAGGCGGGCTAGATCATTTTCCATTCCAGATCATAATTCCGGATCTCTTTCGAAGAACTCGCTGGCCCACTGAAAATCACAACCGGCGTTAATGGCTGCATTTTTATCGGCATCACGGTCACCTACGAAAAGAACGTTCTCCGGGGAAACCCCGTAAAGCTTCATCAGACGGATAAGCATTTCAGGGTCTGGCTTCCTGCAGCCGCAGCCGGTATGCGGAATGTGAGGGCACATCTCTATGGTACCTTCTGCAGGGCTGAACCCGAAAGCTTCCCTGAACGTATCCTCAAGTAGTTTCATGGCTGTGCTCTCCGGGAAGTAACCAACACCCACACCCCCCTGGTTGCTGGCGATACCGTACCCGACACCGGGTTCCTCTCCGGGATTAACCCAGTCGAACGGGGCCAGCTTCTCGATCACACCTGGATAGAGCTCCCATTCTCCGGCTCTGTTCGGGCAGGGCTGCCCCTCAACCGTACAGTATCTGAGCGTTCCATCGGCATCAAAGATTATCAGGCTGTGTTTCATTTATCTGTTTCTCCCCTGCTGCTTCCATGCCATCTGTCCAGTTTCACGTAGAGGCTGGGCAGGACGATAAGAGTTAAGAGTGTGGCGACCGCAAGGCCTCCCGCTACTGTTCGAGCCATTGGAGCCCACATTACTGAACTTTCAGTAGCCCCTATCGCAAGCGGCATAAGGGCAAGAATGGTCGTTATCGCGGTCATGAGTATGGGGCGCATTCTTTTCCTTCCAGCAAGAATAATGGCATCCCTGGATGACAGTCCTTTTTTCCTTCGAAGCTGGTTTGCGTAATCGATAAACACAATACCGTTATTCACAACTATCCCTGTAAGCATCAGCAGGCCTACCAGTGCAGTAAGCCCTATGGTTGTCCCGGTCAGGAACAGAGTCCAGATAACTCCGATCATAGCAAGCGGAACTTCGATTATGATGATGAAAGGTTCCAGCAGCGACTCAAACTGGGAAGCCATGATCATATAAACGAGGATTATTGCAACTCCGATCGCTATTGCCATAGTTCCGAACGCTTCGCCCCTTTCCTTGATATCACCAAGTATTTCGAACCTGTGACCGCTGAGATTCAGTGTGTCCATCATAACTTCAACATCGGCCGCAACTTCCCCAAGTGCTCTATCTGATATCCTGCAGCTGACCTCCACCGTCCTCGTTCTGTTCCTTCTGCCTATCTCCTGGGGAGCCAGTGTACTATGAAAGCTGCCCCATGCATCCAGCGGCATCCCATACGCGATAATACCCGACAGGGCTTCAATGCTCGATCTTCTATTCTCCGCGTAACGAAGGTTAACATCGTACTCCTGATTGTTTTCCGTATAGGTCGTGGCATCCAGCCCCAGAATACCGACTGTGACCTCCGATCCTATAGCAACGGGGGACTTTCCTCTGAGGAAGAGCACATTCTCATCAGGTTCGAAGTCTATCTGCATCTGCTGGTTCTCCAGCGAGGATGAGATATCGACCGTTCCGGGAATTCGCTCCATTTCCGATTTGACCAGTTCCCCTATATCTCGAAGCTCTGAAAGATCATTTCCGTAGATAACTATGCTTACCGGTAATTCATTCCCGATAGGCATTCCGCTTGTAAGACTGTATTCGATACCGGGTATTTCGGTCAGCAGATCACGTATCGCTGTATCGTAATACTCAATATTTCTGGATCGCTCGCTCTCTCTGATGAAATACAGGCTTAACTCTCCGTTTGCCGAGGAAGAAGAACCGAACAGGGCACCCATGCCCTCCTGCTTGCCTACATTCAGGTAGGAATTCTCCAGGTCGCCCGGCTCGATAAGCTCGATAATTCTGCCTTCGATCGAAACCAGCAGACTGTCCGTGAATTCAAGACCGGTTCCCGGGGCCAGGCCTATACTGATTTCTATGAGACCTTCCTTCGGTTCCGGAAGAAAAGTCTTTGGAATGAATCTCATCACAAAAATCGATGATACGAACATGATGATCACAGGTATGAAAACGAACCTGGAATGTCCGATGAACCAGCTGATGGCTCTGGAGTACCGTTCTTCCATTCTTTCCAGCCAGCGCTGAATCTTCGTAGACAGCGAACGCTCTTTGTGCTGCTTTATCAGGTTCGCAGACCTCGAGGCCAGCAGAGGTATGAGGGATTGGGAAACAAACAGTGATATGAACAGGGCAGCTGCGATTGTAAGGCTCAGATCCCTGAATAGCTGCCCGGTCATCCCCGGTACGAACAGCATCGGGATGAATACGGCAACGGTCGTAAGGGTTGATGCTGTAACCGCCATTCCAACCTGCTTGGCACCATGCTCGGCTGCTTCTGCCTGTCCTTCTCCTTCCCTTCGCCATCTGTGAATGTTCTCAAGAACGACCACCGAATTATCAACTATCATTCCGATTGATATGCTTAGCCCTGCCAGTGACATGATGTTAAGGCTAACTCCAAGCAGGTACATCACAGCAAATGACGCCACAAATGAAAGCGGCATGGAGAGGCTGATTATTCCCGCGTTGGATACAGATCCTAAGAAGAATGTGAGTACCGCAGCAGCAAGTATAATCGCCTGTACCGCAGTCAGCATCAGGTCCTTCATAGAGCCGGTAATGAACCTTTCCTGGTTGTAGATTATCTCTGTATTCAGGGTACCCGCGTACTCCTCCGAAACTTCAATAATTGCGGATTCAAGTCTGTTACAGGCATTCACCGTATTGGCATCGGAACTCTTCCTGAAAACCAGAAGGATCGCTTCCCCCTGATTGAGGTGGGTGTATTCTGTCTGCTCCGCATGGCCATCAATGATCAAAGCTACTTCTTCAAGCCTCACGTTCCGGCCATTCTGATCCCCTATCACCAGTTCCCTGATGCTCTGCAGATTATTAAAGCCGGACTTCACACTGACTGCGAACTCCATATTGCCATCGCGGATATCGCCCCCCGGCTGGTCTCCTCCGACAGAGCCCAGAGCGCCATATACTCGTGAAATGGGAATTCCAGTCTCGGCAAGCAGGACAGGATCGACCTCGATATTAATCTGTCTGACCTGCCCTCCGCTGATAGTGACGGAGGAGATGCCCTCGACCCTTCCGAGTCTTGGTGAGATATCCTCATCAACAAGATTTCTTATCTGAGTACCGTTCATGATATCGCTGCTGAAAGTCACCATTATCAGTGGTTTCATGCTGGATTCCATTGCCATTATGATTGGATCCGTAGCTCCGTCCGGAAGCTGGCTTTTCACCCTGTCAACCGCGTCACTGATATCAATTTCCGCCTGATCAATATCGGCGCTGTTCTTAAGCTCAAGCGTAATCATACTGACGCCGTTTTTAGAAACGGAAACAACCGTTTCAACACCCTCAACTCCGGAGACCGCGTCTTCAATTATCTCAGTTACAAGCCCTTCAACTTCTGAAGGTCCCGCCCCTGGAAGTATTGTTACTACGGAGATCTGCCCAAGGTCAACTTTTGGAAAGTAATCGATGCCAAGCTGTGTTACCGCGAACAGACCTGCACCCGCCATCACTACGAAAATCATCAGGAAAGTAACTTTTCTTCTTATGGCAAGTCCTGGAAGGCTCATCGCTGCACCACCCATACTGGTGAACCATCAGCAACAAGATGATGACCGAGAAGAATGACCGAGTCTCCCGGTTCCACCCCCATAGTTATTTCAAAATACGTTCCGTTAATAATTCCGATTTCAACCTGGTTGATCCTGGCGATACCGTTACTAACCACTGCTGCTTCCCACGTGGATTCATCTCTATGAAGCAGCACCCGAAGAGGAAGGACGATTGTACCCTCCGAGGTTTCAAGCCCGATGGTTGCGATACCGGTCATCCCCGAGCGGAGCCTGCCGGAACTGTCATGAAACTGAACCATTACTGAAATCAGTCCAGATAAGGGATCAATAGAGGACGAGAAGGATATAACTTCCCCGGAAAATAGCTCTTCGGGGTAATGGGAAGTTGCAAAGATCACAGGCAACCCTTCAGCCAGATATTGAAAATGCCGCTCTGCAATCAGTAATTCTGACGAAACGACACCTCCGGCCGCTATTGAGATGAGAGGTCCTGAAGAAAGGTTGCCCTCCCTTGCCCAGACCCTGGTAACGGTTCCCTTGAACGGCGCCAGTATCTTTCCGCTCTCCTCTCTACTGCTTGCGTTTTCGTATCCGGCAAGAGCCTGTCTTACTGCCGCTTCTGCAGCCGCTGATGCGGCTATTGCCATTTCGTATTCAGTTTCGCTTACAGCTCCATCCAGCCTGAGCCGATCAGCTCTCTGAAGGTTGGTTCTGGCGTTTGATGCCGCTGTTCGCGCTGCCGTAATCTGTGCTGAGGAAGCGGAAACAGCACTGCTGTACTGCTGATCTGTTGAAAGCTCAACAAGGATATCACCCTCCTGAACTTCATCGCCTTCACTGACGAGAACATCCAGAATTCTTCCGGGGTTCAACGCTGTGATCAACGCTTCGCTGCCCGATTCGAGCCTGCATGCAGCAACTACTGTTGAACTTATCACCTGTTGTTCCGCCACCATTACAGTTACCGGGATAGGCTTTTCAGCCATTATCTCCGGCTGTCCGCAGGAGATCAGTAATAAGAAAGCGGGCAGAAGGAGAGCTGTAAATCTTTTCATTTCGTCCCTGCAATTCCGTCCAGAAGTATTTTTCCGGCTGCTTCAATAAACTTTTCATTCATTTCATCCTCTTTCAAATCTTCGCCAAGCCATGCTGATATCTTACTTCGTGAAAGGAACCACATTTCGCAGATGGCCATGAAGCAGATAACGAACATTCTGGGGTCTATATCATCCCTGAATACACCCTTTTTCTGGAGTTCGTTTAGTTTTTCAATTACTTCTCTCCTCATTTCCAGAGGAGGGTCCATGGGGAATGTCTGCTCTGCATTGAGCCATGCAAGCATCCGCACGAACTGCGGGTTATCCCTCAGGAATTCAAAATAGGTGGTGTGGTTCTTCCTGCTCCTTACTGCCCTCAAACCCTCTGAAGAAATGGATGACACCATCTCTATCATCCGTTCGGGTAATTTTGCCTGGGATACCCTTCTTTGAATAACTTCGTCCCATAATTCCCTTTTGGATGAGAAGTAATGATAAAGAAGGCTTTTCGCCACATCAGCCTGCTCCGCGATACTTTTCATGGAGGAGCCGGAAAACCCGCTGTTAACGAAAATCTCCTCGGCGGCATTCAGTATATTGTCCCTTGTAGTCATAAATCACCTGTTTCCGTTTGACTGACCGTTCGGTCAGTAAAGATACAAAGGAATTTCTGTATGTCAATGTTCGGAGATCCGGATTTACATGAATTCAGATATGCTGTGTCTGCCTGAGCTCCGGATGTTCGGCAAGGTAATCAAGATAGACCCGAGGGGATGCCATTTCAGGAAGGATTCCCTGATGAACCAGTTCTTCAAGATTGCCGAGGATCACTCCAATTCCACTGGATGATTCCACATCTGCCCTTTTCATAAGTACTTTCCCGAGATCCCGGGGAAGCACCCGCCTGCTTGTATCAGGCGAAAGTCTGCGCAGTCTTTCCCGCAGTTCCGCCATCCTCGCGGCACCGTTTGAAGAATAGGGTTCGGCATGTGCGGCGATATCAGCTTGCGCAAGGTCCAGCAGAGGTTCCAGGTATTCTCCGGATTCCGCGGCAAGCTTTCTCACGGCCCTGTCGGACCATTCGCTCGAATAGAGTACAGGCCTCATGTGATTCTTCACGAGGAAGGATAGACACTTCTTCTCCTTTTTTGAAAACCTGAAACTTTCAGCTGTCTCATTCACACGATCAGAGCCGATCTTCTCATGACCGTAGAAATGCGTATTTCCCTCTTCGTCTACGGTTCTGCTGGAAGGTTTTCCAATGTCGTGCAGAAGGGCTGCCCACCGAAGGCAGGCTGAATCACCATTCGTGTTCATCACAACATCAAGTGTGTGCTCCCAGATATCACCGTAGTGAGCTTTGCCCTGCGGCATTCCGTTGAGAATGAACATTTCGCGAAAACGCGGGATCATGTCCTGAAGAATTTCCGTATCCCTCATCATCTGCAGAACTCTTGCAACTTCTTCACCATTTTCAGCTGTAAGCAGGGAGTTCATTTCCATTTTCCAGCGTTCCCGCGATATATCCATGATGCGGTGATGCTCTTTCCCTATCGCTTCGAGCGTCTTTTTCTCGATCGAAAAACCGAGGCGGCAGGCGAATCGGAACGCCCGGAGCATTCGGAGCGGATCTTCACTGAAGGTCTCTTCCGGATTCAGAGGAGTCCTGATGACTTTCCCCTTCAAATCTATCCTGCCGCCCAGGGGATCGATAATGGCTCCCTTTTCATCCATGGCGATTGCGTTCACAGTGAAATCACGCCTTACAAGATCCTCTTCAAGATTACTTCCAAAGACAACATCGGGATGACGGGAGCCCTTGCGGTAACTCTCCTCACACCTGTATGTGGTTATCTGTATTTCAATCGGTCCTGAATCGGTTTTTATGACAGCAGCAACGGTACCGAATTCCATCCCGATGGGAATAGCGCGGAAGCTGTTCGATTCAAGTATATCTTTTGTAACCTCAGGCCTGGCGCTGGTGGCAAAATCGTAGTCTTCGGTTTCCCTTCCCAGAAGTCTGTCCCTCACATAACCGCCCACGAGAAACAGTTCTTCGCCGTTCTCCGCGAAAAGTCTGAAAAGCATTTCAAGCACTTGCCATCACCCCTGTCGGAAACAGATACATGAATCCCCTGTCAGTCTATCCGGATTATACGAAATTTGATTATCTTCCGCAGAATACGAAAGGAGATAATTTGGCATTACCTGCAACAGCCTGGAGACAGATCAGAGAGGCCGCGGGGGTCAGTTTCATCCTTTTCCGTATAATGGTCCCTGTTGTCATCGCAGTAAAAATCCTCAGTGAACTGGGTCTGGTAAAATACATAGCTACAGCCTTCGAACCCGTGATGAGCCTGGTGGGCCTGCCCGGTGAGATGGGGCTTGTATGGGCAACCGCTGTTGTCACCAACATGTACGGCGGGATCGTGATATTCGCCTCGATCGCCCCCGGTCTTCACATGTCAACAGCCCAGATAACTGTTATTGCCTGCATGATACTTGTGGCTCACTCCATGGCGGTCGAGACCACCATCGCCAGAAAAACAGGCGTACGCATACGCTTCATGATACCTTTCCGGATACTGTGCGCGCTTCTTTTTGGATTCATCCTCAACAGTATCTACACTCTGGGAGGCTTTCTGCAGGAAGAGGGTCATATCCTCTGGGAAGCATCATCGGGCGGTAACAGCCTGGGTTCATGGGCTTTCGCTCAATTGCAGAACCTTGCTGTAATTTTCCTTATCGTACTTGTGCTTATCATCCTGATGAAGATCCTGGACAGGCTTGGTATTACAAAGGTCATGAATACATTGCTTGAACCTGTTCTGACTTCGATGGGCATAGGTAAATCCGCCAGTACCGTAACCATACTGGGGATGGTTCTGGGAATTTCCTATGGAGGCGGACTGATCATCCGTGATGTTAATTCGGGGAAACTCTCCAGCAGGGATGTTTTCTTCTCCATATCCCTGATGGGGCTTTCACACGCCATTGTCGAGGATACTCTTCTTATGATGTCCCTGGGAGGAAACGTCACAGGCCTTCTTTTCGGCAGAATAGCTTTTACATGGATAGTAATTTCATGTCTTGTGCGTTTTGTCAGAAAAATGCCCGATTCTGCTTTCTACAGATATTTCTTCAGAAAGAGTTAGAATGAAGTCTTGATCATTCCCCAGGTGGATTGTTCAAGACGGACAGAGGGATAGTTAAGAATGCTGAACAGGTATATGTCCCACTCAATGTTTGCCTCAGCAGCTATTCCTCCCCACCAATAACTTTCAACAAGCCCCTTGAATGTAAATGAAAGTGTATCTCCTGCCCAAACATCGGAAAGTGATATGTAGACAGAGCCACTGTCTATCAAACTGTACCACGCTCTAGTATCCAAAAGTTTTCCATTGCTAGAATCACTATTTAGATTAATTTTCCCACCACATGAGTCGACTATTTCCCAAAGCTCAATTGCATGTGGTGGACTTGAACTATACATATTAAGGGTTGATGTGCTTCTAGCCCAATCTGTTGGCCAACCAGAAGAACCGCCATGACCCCACCAGTAATGATCGAAGACAAGAACCAGGGAATCAGCAGACAGGGGGACAACAAAATCAGGTGAGATGAGGCTATCTTCTATGCTGTTGCCCATTCCGTCACACATTAAATCAAGAAAAATACTCTCTTCAGTGTATTCCCAGAAGGGACCGGCAATCCAATCACCTGATGTTGATGAAAAATCAACGGTCCAGAGAGTATCCACGGATTGGGGGACTAGACACAAGATGAAGAATAGCATATTCATTATTTATCACCTATATTATTCTAAGGCAATAATTAAACCGTGTCAAGGAAGGAGTCTGATATGCTTACTTTGCTTGTAAGAACAGCGCTTCTCGTTGCCCTGGCAACTTTGGGGATAGAGAACTGGTTCTTCCTGGATGATGATATGCCTCGATATGACGAGTTTCGGATAATGGAGCTTGTTCTTTCAGGTGATAATCCCGTAGTGGTTGGATTTGTTGATGATTACAATCCCACAGACCACAACCGACTGTTTACCATGCGTGAGTATGAACTAGAGAACGATTTATGGAGCAGAATATGGTATTTCAATTACGATGGTGGTCAGTGGGACGATGATGGATACGCAATAACAAGTTACAGAACAGATGATAATCCCCCCGAAGAGCGCTTTCTTGGTGTAGGCTTTCACCAGGTTGATCTTCCTTATGCTACACAAAGCACGCGTGAAGCGGGACTTGTTGTACTTCTGGATGATAACGGTGACACGATCTGTGCACCTTTTACTTTCAGGGAAGACTGGAGTAATGTAGCTTGCTGAGATGTGGTTTACATAGGAGATCTGGATCAAGAGGAAGAGGTATATGCAACCTGTGGCTGGTACTTTGACAATGAAGAGACTCCGGTAATGCATGCTCTCGTTGAAATTGCTTATGGTAACACTGAAGTAGAGGTGATAGAGGACTCCGATATTAGCGGGGTTTGGGCAAATATCATTTACGATTCTTCTGAGGAGCTTCTTGTACTGGGGGGATTCCAAGAGGATGATGTGGATGGATACGGAAATATCAGGTTGGGCTGTATCGACCTGACAAGTACACCCTATGAGATCGATGAACAGGATGACTGGGGCTCAGGCACCTACGAGCTTCTTGATGGACCTCTGGTTTTCGTGGATGACGGTCTCTATATACTTTTTGGTAACGGCATAGATGTAACCCCTGATCCTGATATTAGGTCAGTGGCTGCAACATTCTGGGAATGGGATTCTGGTTCATTTCCCTCTCTTGATTTAGAAGATTGGGAACTGTATACAAATGACGACGAATTCGATGATTATGAGGATATTGGTGTGTTTGCAGCAACTTACGATTATTCATCTGACCCGGAACGAGTGATAATGATTTTGAATGCTGTTACGGATGGTTTCTCAGAAGATCCTTACATTCTTGTGGCAAGTATTGAAGTAGATCCAGTAAATCATACTCTTGGAGACATGACAATGATCGCTGAGCTTGAAGTAACACCTGAATTAGGCTATACGGTAGAAGCCGGTGACTTCGTATTTACAGACATTAGTCCAGTTGAAGGCATCGGTGGTGGTTCTGCGAATTCTGCATCTGTTCAGAAATTCTGGATATTCAGGATCGAGGATAATTGAGATTGCTTTAGCATAATAGAATTGGAATCAGCTTAATAATGCAATACGGAGAAACGGAAAGCGGGAGCTCAGGCAGACCGGTTAAGGGTCCGAAAACGAGCGCCGGTGCCTGCAGATTTGCAGCAGGCGGCATTCGACTGGCCCCCGGAGAGGAACCTGCAAAAGCTCTGAAGGAGCTGGTCCGTCATTGCAGAATGCGCAAAGCCAGCCACGTAAGCTGGGCATGCAGGCTTACAACGGATGGAAAAATATCCGAGATGAAAGGTGACGGGGGCGAAAGCGGCGCGGGAAATATCATTCTGGACGTGCTGCGTAAATCCTCTGCCGAGAATATTCTTATAGCGGTTGCCAGATGGTACGGAGGGAAACACCTTGGCGGATTGCGCTTCCGTATTTACAGGAAGCTCACTTCGGAGATGCTGGAAACACTTTAGCCCCAAGTCTGCAGAGATCCCCGCCGGTGAGGAAAGCCTGCCTCATAAGCTCTTCATCCTCCATCACTTCTTCAGCGCTTTCCAGAGCACACACCTGGACGGTTTCGATGATATCAAGTCCCGCCATACCCCACGCTTCCTTCATGCTGTCTATCTGATTGAGGAACAGCTCCGGTTTCTCGGCGCCCTGGGTAACGACGAAAACGGTTTTCTTCCGACCAAGCCTGCTCTTGAATCCCTCTCCTATAAGGCTGAAAAGTCTGTCTGTGAAAGCCTTCATCTGGGCAGTCATATAGTAGAAGTAAATGGGTGTACCCAGAATAATACTATCCGCTTTTCTAAGTTCCTCGAAGAGAGGTCTCATATCATCATCAAGAACACATACACCCGTTTTCCGGCACTTCATGCATGCATGACAGCCCATGATGTGAAGCAGCCCGATATGAAATACAGAGGTATCGGCTCCAGCATCTTCCGCGCCGCGGAGAACCTGCCTTACTACAGCATCGGTAACACCATCAGGTCTTGGACTTCCAATAAATGCGGCAACTTTCATATTGTCCCCTCTTAATAATCCCAGTCGATTCTGGGAGTTGGGAGCCTGAATATTCTGTCCAGTTTTCGAATCAGCTCCTCCGGTCCGCAAAGCTCATCAGTTACACAAAGTCCCGATGCCGGTCTGGTTCCGATCCACATCCTTGAGAATGCGCCAACAGAAGCTTCCAGCATGGGAAGAGAGCTGTCACACCCTTTCTTCGCATAGGATTCGGTTCCCAGTGAAACTACATAGCTGCCGGATATTCCGTGCCATGGAGCATCCTGCTCAAGATAATTCTCAATAGGATCCTTCAATCTGAGATTGAAACTGACGGGCTCTCCGGGAAGAATGGTTCCCGAAAGGCACTTTTCAAGGTTGCATATTCGGATCTGCCAGTATGCCATCGCTTTGCTTGCGGCTTCGTATTTGGATCTTTCTGTTTTCCTGAAATTCCTGAAGGGAGTTTTGAGAAGATCCTGCATCTGGATAGCTGCAGGCTCGTTGAGTTTTACAAGATGAACCTGATCACCCAGATTCCGTACAAGACCCAGAAGCTCCAGGAACTGGAAGTGATTCCTGAAACACATCCAGTTGATCGTGTAGGGGCCGTGCTCACCCTCTGCGGGTCCGCACCAGAAATGATGTGAGAGCAGTTCGTTTTCAGCGTCCATGTATCCGAGACCGAAAGCGTTTTTGCTCCACTGCATCTCGGCTCTGGTCATCTCTTCCCGCATAAGGGAGGTATTTCCGTGAACAAGCATTCTCTTCAGTCTGGATCTGTGAACCAGCTCCCAGTCATCCTTCGTAAGACGGACAGGCGGAGGAGGATTTACATCAATATCCAGAGAGGCAGGATCAAATCCCGCATAGGTCTCGTAAGGTCCAGTTCCGAATCCAAGTTTATCGTAGTATCCCTGATCGAATATTCCCAGCCCTGCGATAAATGCTCCTTCTGCAGCATCAAGGGCTACCAGCTCTGCGGTTAATTTTCCCGCAAGTCCCCGTCTTCTACCGACATAACTTGTTGTAACTCCGCATACGGCACAAAGGGGGAGATCCCTATCAAGATATCTGAGGGAGCCGGGTGTGGAGATAACCAATGCCTCAGTGTTTCCATTGAGTTCACCTACAAGAGCACGGCTGCCCTGCAGAAAGATATCCATGGCTTTTTCATGTTCTTCACTCTCAACCCAGCCAACTTCCCGCCATATTCTGTGGCAGGCTTCCTTATCTCTATTCGGATCGAATTTTCTGTGAATCATGATTAATCAGTTTTCCATTCAGTGATGGACGCATATAATCAGGATGGTCTGTGATAACCCTTTTTTCTTTTCCGCCCGGGAAATAGCTGGCTTCTCGAGATCTTCAGTACATTTTTCCAGAATGGACCGGTAGTGGAATCGTCCAGAAGCTGTTTCGTGTAAGTGATAACGGCAATCCATAGAAGGGAAAGGAAGAAGGCCAGTGCGGTGTACCGGATAACCATTTTGCCTCTCTTGGGGTAGGATCTAAGAGCGGAGGGAACGGCGGGAACCAGTATTTCCAATGTAGGGCTATCCTTCGCTTCCTCAAGTTTAAGGGATTCGAGTTCCTGTCTGAGCATCAGGTAGATTGCCCGTCTGGTTTCGAGGTTGATTGCGATGTTTTCGTATTCCTTGAGCATGGCAGGCATACTGTCCATCCCCGGGAAGTAGCTGATGCTGTCCCCGGCAGCTTTACCCATCATACTGCTTCTGAGGAACGCAACCTTCCTGGCTATCTCCAGATACGCTGTGCTGGATGATGACATTGTACCGCTGACACCGGCAAGTTCAGCTTCTGCAAGGATCAGCTCAGTCTCAAGGGTACCCAGCATGTCCATGGACAGAACACCCTGATGTTCGGGAAACAGCAATCCGGTTTCCGCGCGGAATTGCTCCATTCTATCCTGCGCTATAAGAAGGGATTCCTCAGCCGCGCTTAGAAATTCTTCTGCTGCCAGTCTGCTTCTCCGGGCTCTGCTGGTAATTATCGTTGACAGCTCCTCATTGGAGAATGCTATGATGTCGTTCACGATAGCAGCTGCATTTTCCCTGCTGTCAGCTTCCATTGATACAACAAAAAACCCTTCGGGAGAAAGGAAGACGGAAGCCTTCTTCCTGAACTCCAGCAGAGCATCGTCCATCGTTGGGACTTTCATGTCCGCCAGAAGGTCATACTTGAAAATTATCCGTTCACAAACCGCTCTGGAGGTAACAACCTGGAAAACAAGGTTGATATCAAGCGCAGTTGGCCCCATGTTCATCATGCTTCCGATACCGGACAGCTGATCGGGCAGGAGATCACCTGCAAGTCCGGCCAGCCCCGCAAGACCCATGGATGTCTGCTGGCCGCCGGGGACAACGGTAATTGCAGAAGCGGTCCAGTACTGTTTTCTTGTCAGTGCCCATACTGCCGAGGCGAGAGCCACCACAAGACAGAGCACCGCTATTCTGCGCAGGTTCGAGGCAATGGAGCGAATCCACTTGCCCGAGAAGGAGTTCTCTATGTTTTTTTCCATAAATACATTCTAGTTACTGATCGCATAAACTGTTATACCAATCGAAATTACCGAAGTTATCAGCGAAATCAGAACCGCATTCTTGTTGAACCAGTTGTAGTTCACGTTCACAACATCTCCGGGCATAAGACGAGCGTCTTCAATAATCCCGTCAATCTCATGATCCTGACCGTTCCTATGAACAGATATCCCGCTTCCTGCAGTACTGATCGCACCGCCAGCCGTGACAATATAATCCCGGACAGTGCTCTCGGGATTGTAAGGCACTGAGCCCGGAACACCTACCGCACCGCCAACTGTAATCGAATCCCGCAGAGAAACAAAGATTATTGTATCACCTGGAAGAAGCCAGGTACTTATGAAACCCTGCTCCTGATCCCACACCGGTATCATGGTTTCGTCTCTGATTATTCTGCATTCGGAGAGTCTGATATTGCCCGATACTCCACCCATTCTGCCAAGAAGGGATTCGAAATCCTCCTCCGGCTGGAGTTCACGCGTCTCCAGAACATTAGCGGTACTCAGAAGATAAACGGGGTTCACACAGACATCGATGATAATACCTGCGTTATTGGTAAGAAACGGATCGGAAACGTAAGATACGCTGCCCGGGTGGATATTGAGATCGATATCAAGCGTATCTCCGGAATCCGAATACATTGCTCCCCTGCGTGACCCAAAGGATGAAATACCGCCTGCCGCAAAAACAGCATCGGATACCCTGTTCAATGCTGTAAGCTGGTAGGTGCCCGGTTCGTTAACCATACCCCCCACGTTGATCCGCAGCACCCGCGGTTCTGAAAGGGATAACGTAACGCGGATTGACGGATAATAACCGGCTGCTTTTCTCTGGAGGGAGTGCTGAGCTTCATCTATTGTTATACCGTTCACGCTTACAGCGCCTATTCCGGATACCGATAGATATCCATCTCCCCCTACAGTACACTGAATCCAGGGGTAAACACCGGCGCTCAGCAGAATCTGGCTGGACCCGCCTTCCACAACAACAGATACGATGTCTCCGGGACCAAGAACGTAGGAGCTTCTGTCCGCCAGTTCAAGAACGGACGATTCGGGGTACGGAATATCCTGTGGAGAGAGCGGCGAGGGTACGGTTCCAAAGGCTATAATCATAACTGTAATCAGCATACTAAACCTGTTTCCAGTACATGACAGCCTTCATTATCAAATCCGTTCACTGTAATACCCTCAGTTTCTCTCTGAAATACTCGATGGTTTCAGCCATGCCTTTCTCGAGCCCGATAGTCGGTTCCCATCCGAGTTTTTCACCCGCCAGAGAAATATCAGGCTTTCTGACTTTTGGATCGTCCTCCGGCAGCTCCATGTGAACTATGGAACTTCGCGTATCAATACGCTCCAGCACAAATTCCGCGAAATCCATAATAGTCATTTCCTCCGGATTACCTATGTTCACGGGACCGGGAAAATCCGATTCCATTAATCGAACAAGGCCATCCACCGTATCGGTAACATAACAGAAACTCCGGGTCTGGCGGCCGTTTCCGAATACTGTAAGATTCCTGTCGGATAAAGCCTGAGAAATAAATGCAGGCACTACACGCCCGTCATCAGCCCGCATCCTCGGGCCGTAAGTATTAAAAATTCTGGCAACCTTCGTGTTAAGTCCATGAAACCTTCTGTATGCAAAGGTTATGGCTTCTGCAAATCTTTTAGCTTCATCGTATACGCCCCTCGGACCAACCGGATTAACATTGCCCCAGTAATCCTCACTCTGTGGATGAACGAGGGGGTCTCCGTAAACCTCACTTGTTGAAGCAAGAAGAAACCCTGCTTCCTTGACAAGCGCCAGACCAAGGGTTTTATGAGTTCCGAGGGAACCCACCTTCAGGGTCTGTATCGGATAAGTCAGGTAATCTATAGGGCTTGCGGGGGAAGCAAGATGGAAAACAAAATCAAGCCTTCCCTGCACAAAGATGTAGTTGGTTACGTCGTGGTGGATGAAAGAGAAATCTTTCCTGCCGGCAAGATGCGCGATGTTGTCCGTTGTGCCTGTAAGCAGGTTGTCCATGGCCAGAACTTCGTGCCCGTCCGAAAGAAGCCTTTCGCAAAGGTGGCTGCCTATGAACCCTGCACCGCCGGTTACAAGGATCCTCATTTGCTCTCCCTGGAATTTGTCAATCTGTCATGATACATGGAAAGGTAGTACTCCCTGAATTCACCGGACTTCACTTTCTGCCACCATACACTGTTCCTGCTGTACCAGTCTACGGTTTTTCTGAGGCCTTCCCCGAAGCCTGTGGAGGCCTTCCAACCGATCTCCTTCTCGATAAGACTGACATTCAGTGCGTACCTTCTATCATGACCGGGGCGGTCTTCAATGTATCTGACAAGGCTTTTATCGGCACCAGTGATCTCCGGTATGGAGGAGGTAACTTCCCTGTTGTTGTATTCCTGTCCCGCTCCGATGTTGTATATCCTGCCCGGCTCAGATTTTTCCACAACCATGATCAGCGCGTTACAGTTATCCTCAACGAACAGCCAGTCTCTCCTGTTAAGGCCGTCTCCATAAAGGGGAAGAGGCTCGCCGGTCATGGCATTGGTTATGAAAAGCGGGATAAGCTTTTCCGGGTACTGGAAGGGACCGTAGTTATTGGATGCCCTGGTTACGGTTACCGGAACCCCGTACGTAGTCCAGTAGCTCATAGCCAGAAGTTCGCCTCCGGCTTTCGAAGCAGCGTAAGGGCTTCTGGGCGCAAGCTGATCAGTTTCCAGGGAATTTCCCTGCTCTACACTGCCGTACACCTCATCCGTTGAGATCTGCAGGAAGAGCTGCCTCTTTTCCTTTCTGAATTCTTCAAGAAGAACTCTTACTCCCTCGATATCAGTCCGTACGAATGAGGAGGCATCATCAATGGATCTGTCCACATGGGTTTCAGCTGCGAAATTAACTACGGTATCGCATCCTTCCATCGCTTGTGATACGGCCTTTTCATCGCAGATATCTCCCAGAACAAAGGTGAATCGAGGGTCGGTCTCCAGATCTTCCAGGTTCTCTCTCCTGCCTGCGTATGTCAGTTTATCGAGAACGGTAACTTCCCAGTCAGGCTTGTTCTTAAGTGCCATTCTGGTGAAGTTGCTCCCGATGAAGCCGGCTCCCCCTGTAACCAGTAATCTCATATCGGGTCTCCCCTGCGAAGTTCTCTTGCCATGATTCCCGCCTGAAGCAGACCATCGATACTGCATCCGGAATCTGCCCACCATCCGCAGATGATCTGGGCATGAAGCTTGTTCAGATTCAGGTAAGCGTTGTTGATATCCGTTACTTCAAGTTCACCCCTGGCAGATGGCTCAAGGCTGTCTATTACCTCAAATACAAAACTATCATACATATAAACACCTATCACGGCATAACTGCTTTTGGGTCTCTTCGGTTTTTCCTCGATCGATATCACCCTGGTGCCGTCCAGTTCCGCAACACCGTAATCACTCGGATTATCAACTGTTTTCAGGAGAATTCTAGCGCCCTCTTTCTGATCTTTAAAGGAGGCTATTATGGAAGCCAGGGAATCCTCAAGGATATTATCACCAAGGATAACGACGAATTTATCGCCCCCTATGAAGGTTCTTGTAAGGCCTATGGCTTCGGCAATTCCCCCCTCATTAACCTGGTAGGCATAGTTGAGTGTATTTAGCCCGAATTCCGATCCATCCCCCAGCAACCTCAGGAAATCACCGGCGCTGTCTCCTCCGGTAACCAGCATAACATCCTTTATACCAGCTTCAGCAAGCTTCTGAATCGGATAGAAGATCATCGGCTGATCGTAGACCGGCAGAAGATGTTTGTTGGTTATACTTGTCAATGGTCGCAGCCGGGTACCAAGTCCGCCTGCCAGCACTACACCTTTCATATTTATCCTCTTCCGATTCTGGGAACCTGTTCTAGCGTACAATTGCCAGCTTTATGAATCTGTGATCACCATTCTGTGATATCCGGATTATATAAGTCCCGGATGCCGTGAGTTCTCCATCCATGTCATATCCATCCCAGGAGAATGTATTCCTGTGCTGTGACAGGGACTCATAAACAAGTTCTCCAGTCAGGTCAAATAGATGGACATCAAACAGCTCATCCTCAAGTCCTGCTACACCGAGAACCTGTCCATCTCCCGGTATGAAGGGATTCGGATAGACAGTAGCGGTTTCCATGGTACCGCTCATACCCTGTTCAAGGGTGAGTTTCCACAAACCGTGATCGGTTACAATGTAAAGAAGTCCATTGTCATAATCGCATGAAGCGTTTCGGATATCAAGGGACTGGAGAGGTGAATTGATGGTATTGTACTCCTCGATGGTTCCGTCCGGATACATTCTGAATAGTCCCTCGCCTGATGCCGCCCACAGGCAGGATAGATTATCAAAACAGAGCATGGATACATTGCCTGCGATCTGCTCTACATCAGTGATGGTCTCGCTATTGATATTCAGATACACAAGTCCCCCTGTTGTCCCGATATAGAGCTTTCCATTCCTTGAGACCGCAAGAGCCTGAATATCCTCCGAAGGCAGACCGTCGCCGGTTCCGATAGACATCAGAACCTGTCCAGTCTGGATATTCGCATTTACAAGTCCCTCCTTGCTGCCCATCCAGGCAATAAGCGGTGATGATGTTACCTCTACCGATCTTACGTCTCCGGATGGCAGTCCATCGGGTGGTCCAAATGTCCTCCAGGATGCTGTTTCTGTCTGCCCCGGCGTCCAGGACAGTCTACATACTCCACTGGGTTCGGATGGCGTCGACCAGAATGCCTCCTGGGCAAACCATACTTCTCCTGTCGGGGATATTGCCATCTCCGTTATCTGATCGTTCAGCAGTCCGCTGTTCTGCATATTCAGGTTAAGGAAAACATCATCGCTTCGCTCCGGTGTCCCGTTCCAGTCAAGCCAGGTGACTCCATAATGCCAGGGAGCAATGAATACGCCGCCGGAATGGTCTGCCAGGCAGGCAAATAGCTGACCTGGACTCGATAGTTCGTTCGCGAAACCGACCCATCCATATTCACTGTAAACCGCAGCACCCATTGTGTTGCTTGTCACCCAGACATCTGACCTTGAATCCACATCAACTGCGTAGAGATCGTTTGATGGGGTGCCCTGAGGCAGTGAGGATTTCCAGGAGTTCAGCGTTCCCAGACCGACACCATTGCCGCTGGCTCTGTCAACCGCATATACCGAGTGCTGTCCGATTGCAAGTTGACCGCCCGGGAGCCAGCTGATAGCCTCGATCACCTGACCTTCCAGGCCAACTGATCCGGATGTCCAGAGTGATCCATCGTAAATTGCGACATTCCCGTCGCCCCCCACTGCAAGCTCTCCATTGGATTCTGCAAGAGAAACCGGATAGCTGCCTGGATAAGAGCTGTCCAGCCTCCAGTCCAGGCCGGGTGCCAGGTAGTAAAGAGCATCAGTAGAAGCCGCCCAGACAGTATCGCCTGCAACCAGAATATCCTGTACAATTATGTTCGCTACGACAGGGTAGTTCAACCAGGAGTCGGGTTGTCCGGGGTAATGACCCGACCGAAGCAAGACCAGGCCATCAGCGGTTCCAACAAAGAGTCCCGAATCAATACTTGCAACACAATTTACGACATCCGAAGGCAGTCCGCCGCCTGTAGTAAATTCTGTCCAGACCTCGAAATATCCGAATTCTCTGCTGCACAGTCCTTCTGTGGTGCCGGCCCAGATGGTAGTGTCAGGAAGAATGCAGTTGATGACAAGTGATATCGGCAATCCCTCAAGCTGTCCGTAATGCTGTATCCCGCCCGAAGCCAGGCCCACATCAATACCGCCTCCGTATGTCCCTATCCAGAGGTTCCCGAAAGAATCCCTTGCAAGACACCTCGCGTCACTGTGTGCAAGCTTTCCCGGACTGGTCCAGGTGGAATCCCAGACGATAGAGCCGGATTCGATCGAACCGAAGATAACACCACCGCTGGTTGCGCCGGTCACAGAAGAACTCTCTATCAGAATATCACTGACTCCCCCGAAATGCGTATAGTGGTCCCAATCGGAAATTCTGCCAGTCAGGCTGATAAAGAACATTATCAGCAGGGTCATATTCTTGCCTCCCACCATGAGAATAGTTTTCGAAGACCCTCTTTTCTGTCAACTTCGGGTTTCCATCCCGCCAGGGATCGAAGCCTCGACGGATCACCCACCTGGAATTCAACATCCGCGGGTCTGAAAAGATCTGGGTCTGTTTTAATTTTTATATCCATTCCTGAGATTTCAATAAGCATGCTTACCATGTCAGCGATGCTGATGCCTGCACCAGTGCAGACATTATATACACTTCCCGGCCGGCCCAGGCTCAGAATGCACCTGTAGGCTCGTACCACATCGGTTACATACAGGTAGTCCCTTACCGGGCTGAGGTTTCCGACACGAATAATGTTGTTCCCGCTCCGACGCGTATCGAGGATTCTTCTGCAGAATGATGGCAGTGCAAAATCCCTGGATTGTCCCGGACCGAAATGGGGGAATGAGCGGGCAATAACAATATCAAGGTCGTAACTCCGGGCGAATTGAAGAGCTGCGATTTCAGCTGCAGCCTTGGTTGTTCCGTAAGGGTTCCTGGGACCTATTTCGCAGTTTTCGGAAATCAGATCATCTGTTGACTTGTACACCTCTGATGAGCTTACCAGAAGCATCCTAGCCTTTGGACATTCTGAAATCATGTACTCAAGGACAGACAGGGTTCCCATGAGATTGATCTGATAAACCCTGTGCACTTCTTTCAGGGATTCTGAAACTGAACTCATTGCCGCCAGATGTATGATGTACCGCACGAATCCAAGTTCTGCAGGCGGCGTGGAGGGAAGACTCCAGCTGATCCTGGTAACCCCCTCGGGAGCTTCGAAATCCGTGTTTACGTCTGCAGCGAAATCACCCTCACCCATGCCGAGTTCCTTCATAAGATGATAACCCGCAAAACCCGCTGCACCGGTTACAAGGATTGGTCCGGGCTCGGGGCTGATATTTCCACTTTGTTGCATATCCGGCATTATTCAATTCCTCCGGCCAAGGTACCGGATCTCCTCTTCGAGCAGCACTCCGCTGCAGGCGAGGACGGATTCCCGGACAATACCAATAAGCTCCGCTATATCATCGGATGTTGCTTTTCCAGTATTAATAATAAAATTTGCATGCCTTCTGGAAACCTCTGCTCCGCCGACAGCTCTCCCTTTCAATCCAGCGTCTTCAATAAGCCTGCCGGGAGAGATCCCTTCATCGGGTTTTTTAAACACACTTCCCGCGTTGGGGTACTGTAGAGGAAATTTCTCTCTGCGAAGCGAAAGGATTCTCTTCCCTTCAGACCGGAGGAGGGCAGGATCACCTGGCTCAAGCGACATTTCCACACCTGTAATAATCGTTCTCTCTTCCTGAAATCTGCTTGATCTGTATCCAAAACAGCATTCTCTGGTCGGCACTGTACTCACAGAGCCTCTGTAATCTAATACCGTAACACTTTTCAGAGAATCAGCAATTGAATTTCCGTACGCACCTGCATTCATGAATACGGCGCCGCCCAGTGTTCCTGGAATACCGATAGCGAATGCAAGCCCCGATGCTCCTCTGCTGCAGGCAGCCCCTGACAGCGACGGCAGGTGAACACCTCCGCCGATTTTGAGATCCCAGCCCTTTTCGGAGCGATGCCATGCGGTCCGGGCCAGCCCCCCCGAGAGCCTGATAACCACCTCTGTGCAGCCAGCGTCTGAAGCCAGCACATTCGATCCCAGACCCAGGATGAACCAGGGAATCCCTTCAGAGAATGTCAGACCAAGCAGGTCGGCAAGCATCCCTGCAGAAGTTACGGTTATCGAGACAGCCGGTCCTCCGGTTCGCCATGCAGTCAGTTCTTTCAGCTGCAGAACATTAACATCCCCGGGGAAATGCTCACTGAGCATACCCAGAGCAGATTCAATGCTATTCAAAATTCCTGCCTGACAATCCCAGCAGGCACCCGCCTACTGAAAGGTAAGTAAAGAGAAAAGAGGGTTTTCCAAATTTTTCCATCCACCTCAGAACGCATCTGTATACAGGGGGAAGAAGGGTCAGCCTGACCAGCACTCTTACAGAAAATGTCAAAGGGTTTCGCGGCTTTGAGAAAACCGGCTTAATCCAGCTGCTTCCCAGTAGGCCTTCCGCTTCGGGGATTTTCTCTAGAGTGTATTTCAATCCCGAGCCACCGTACTCAACCATTTTCCTTGAATGTTCACGGACAGTGACAGTGTCAAGATGGTACACCTTCAGATCCGGATCCCAGTGCAGGGATACCCCCTTTTCTGCAAGCCTGAATCCGAATTCGGTATCCTCTCCTCCGTAGTGGTCAATCGCCGGATCGAATCCGGAGGTTTCGCGGAGAAGTGATGTGGGCAGGCTGACATTGCCTGTCACAAAGTATTTTGGAGGAAAGAAACGGGCAGTCCTGGCGCCCATGCCCCTTGTGTCGAACCACCGCTGCCAGGGGGAAGCGTCTTTCATCCAGCTGTTGACCCTGGCTCCCATAATCACATCCCCTGCATTCCTGCGGTGCTTTTCAATGTGTTTCAACAGGATGTCTTCTGGAAACCTTATATCAGCATCCGAAAGGAACGATACAGGCGCGGTGGCAGCCTGCCAGCCGGAGTTTCTCGCAATCGGTCTGTTGCCGCCGCTTTCTGTATGGATTATCTCGACCCGTACCGTGTCTGGGAAACTCAGGTCGAAATCATCCTCTACGGGAATACTGCTCCCGTCATCTATTATTATCAGCTCCCAGCTGATTCCTCCCGTATCCTGTTTTCGAAGACTCTTGAGACATTCGCGAAAATCATCACCGCCATCTTTCACAGGGATCTGAAGGGATATCTCAGGCTTCATCAGAAGAATTTCCCTCCAGGCGGGTACCCATTAACCTGAGATATCCTACTCCCAGAACGGTTACGAGCGTGGCCGCAATAACGATTATCATTCTGATGCCTGGATTCAGGTTTGCCATGGGTCCGAAAGCGATAGGGGGCAGGACAGTCAGTACGACTACAAAGAAACTTATGGGAAACACCTTTCTTCCAAGCCAGAAAAGACTGAGGGCCATGAACAGGTTCGTCCCGAGTGTTGCAAATGCAGCGCCCATTGCTCCGGCAACAGGTATCAGACGGAAGTTGAATCCTATGTTCAGCATCGCTCCGAAGAGGGTCATACCGGCAATGTATTTGGTCTGCCCTGTCAGCAGACACCCTGTCTGGGAAATGAGAAAAAGCCCGTAAAGCGCTACCGATCCTGCAAGGGTCGGAAGGACCCGTGCTGCCGGAAGGAACTGCCCGCCGCCTACAAGCGGAACTATCCAGGGAGAGGACATCGCCAGGATCAGAGAACCCCAGTTCACAAGCAGCATGAAAAGCAGCCCTGCTCTTCCCAGTTCCGCCAGCGTGCCGCCGGTTCTTTTCTTTCTGAAGATGAACCGCTTCCAGGCCATATTGAAACCCAGTATCATAGGCATGAGAACAAGGCAGGCTCTGCTTGCCCATTCGTAATATCCGCTCTGGGTCATATCGGGAAGAATACTTCTCAGCATGAACATATCGGCTGAAGAGAGAATTATCATGGAAAGCGTGGCCGGAATAAGCGGAAGACTGAATCTCAGAATTTCTTTTGTAAGCCCCTCCGGGCTCTTCAGTTTTTTCGAGTCCGCGGTTTTCTGCAGCATCAGTATTATCGCAGTAACAGCTATCAGGAAGGAGGGCGCCCATCTTGCGGTCATGAACGATGGTATCGTATCCATAGATCCGGAATAAAGCAGAAGAGCCAGAAGGCCCAGAGCCATCACTCCTCTTATCAGCTGGAGTATCAGATACCTTCCCGCAAGGCCATCGGCCCTCGGAATGGAAAGAGCTATCTGAACGTACGCAATACTGGTTCCCAGAAGAATGGCGTGAAGCAGGTAATCCGGATACTGCAGTTTCAGGAAGGATTTCAGAAAACCCTGCAGAAGCAGAACTGCCCCTACCATCACTATAGTGGGTATTATCGGGAATGTTATCCCTCTTATCAGAACGGCACGGTGCTGCGTTGTTCTATGCCAGGATCTGATGAGCGCAGTTGGAAGCCCCAGGACTACAATACCGGCAATGGCTTCGGCAAGTATTCTCAATATGCCCAGTTCCCCTGCAGCGTCTGCTGTAAGATACCGGGACATGAACGGCAGGAATGCCACCTGAACCAGCCCGCTGAAGATCATTGCAACAGCGTAAAATGCGGATTCCCTTGAAAGGTCTCTGCTATGCGCAGATATGGATTGATCAGCCATCGCAGGGTTCCGCCCATCCAAGATCCCGGTATATCCTGTGCAGTTCCCGGGCAACCGAGAGCCAGTGATGCTTTTTCCTGATCCATGGCGGGCCTGCTACCGCATGCTTCTCCCTGAGTTCACGATCAAGAACAAGCTCTCTGAGGTCTCTTTTCAAAGTATCCGGGGTTGTAAGAAAGAATGGATGATCCGGAATGAACTCCTGATATGCGCGGCTTAAATTAGTTACCGTGGCAATGCCCATTGAAAGGCTCTCAAGAGAATTCACTCCGTAGCCCATATCCCCGCTGGCAACCTGATCGATAGCAATATGACATGAGGCTTTCATTTGCAGTGCCCGGGCATTCGTCATGTTCTCGATCAGGACAAGTTCGACAGGTATCTCTTTCGAAAGGTCCTCCACGGCGCTTATTATCTCTTCTGTGCCTTTTACCGACCTGATCCTGGGTGCATGACAGATACGTACCTTCCCGGGGGACGGGGAAGCCGGAGGCATGGCATTCTGGTCAAAGGGCAGAAAGAGATAATCTACTTCGCGATATCTCTGGAAGAGGTCGAACTCACAGGTAAGGTTCAGATCCGTAACATCCCATACGGGTCTAATCGCTCCCCTCATTCTCAGGTCCAGACCGTGATAATAGCATACTATCTTCTTACCTGCCTTCTTAAGGGCGGTTACATCCCTGCCGTCTCTATAGAAGCTCATTCCGCCTTCAAGGTGGTATATGTCAAAATCCCACAATCCATATTCCTCTGCAGCCCTGTTGATAATCGGTTTCCATACCATATCCCTGAACCTGAGCATCAGGTTTTCGATCGTTCCGGGATTCCAGAAGATCCGCTCTGTTGTTCCGGTGTAGGGAACCTGCAGGCTTCCAGCCTTTACCAGTTTCTTGAGCGAAAGCAGCCAGTCCATGGGACCGACAAAAGGGAGGTTCAGGCATATATCTTCCTCGTACAGGTTGGCAGCCCTGTAAAAAGTGACAAGCCGGCTTTCATGGCCAAGCTCTACATGTCCACGGACGAAAAGGTCGATAGTTCCAGTATAGTTCTGCGGTGAAAGATGAAGGATCTTCATGCTGCAATCTTCCCTGCACGCCGGCTTTTCTTCAGAACAGATATTCCGGTCGCTGCCAGTACCGATGCGGCTATTGTCTGAGCAAGAACCCCTATCCAGATTGATATCCCGGCAGATGCTGCAGCAGTTGCCCCGAAAAGATCCGGGACCCCGGCGGCAAAATTTCTGAATGCTGAAATAAGCGGAGAGGAGGACCATGTCCAGAGTACTGCCTGCCGGGAAGGTTCATCGAAAAGGTCAGCACCGCTGGTCTGCTCAAGCAGGCAGGGATTACTCCAGAAGGCGGGAATGCAGACGATAACACCAAGTATGGCAATTGCAGGAAAAAGTTTCCCACCCGCACCCCTGAAGGAAAGCGGGAGAAGCAGAAACGGCAGTGTCGTAAAAAGAAACCTGGGGCCCCATCCTGTGCCGCCGGACCAGTCGTGAAGCATTCCATGGAAAATGAGAGAGAGAACAAAAGGGGTCCAGAGTCTCCAGTCCTTCTGAAAATACAGCGCGAAGATACAGAGCGGAGCATAGAATAGAAGCCCCTTGCCCGGACTGAGCAGAAGTCCTGGTATACCACCTTTGAAGGGCTCAAAAGCAATTGCGGGATCCTGCCCATGGCCGTCAAGGAATGGATTTCCAAACCGGTACCAGTTCAGGAAGAGTATAAGAAGAAGAAAGGGAACGAGCCCGCTCAGGAGTTTTTTCATGCTCTTCCAGTCATTCGCGAACAGAGGAAGAAGAAGCACGCTGTCAGCTCTCACAAGGATGGCAAAACCGAGACAGAGACCGGCTGCCAGCGATCGATCGCTGAGGAAAAAATAGAAGCCTGCCATGGCTGCGGCAGCAGCAGCAGTGACATCGAAAGTCATTCTTCCGTAAACAAGGACCATTCCGCAGATGGCAATACCTATGAATCGCATGACGGGTACATCGGAGTACTTTGCGACGGCAGAAGCGTACCAGAATCCGATCAGCGCAAGGCTGAAACCTGCGTTCAGAAGAGCCATCACCAGCTTGCCGCCATTCAATCCAAATAATTGTCCTGCAACTGCGGCGGGAATAAGGAGGATCGAGAACCCTGCGCCATGCGGGACGAAAAGACCGGGTCTGGCACCCTGAACTACCCAGCCGAAATCCCCCGAAACTGTCATGAATGGTCTCTGACCTGTAAATGAACCGGCAACATCATACTGGGCAAGCACATCCGTTGTGTACATTCTGCCGCCGAAAACAAGTGCGAGCAATGCTGCCCATAGCAGGATCAGAGCACGAAGACGGGATTTATGAAGTTGTTCCACTAAACGGTTCCGAACAGTGTGTTTCTGAAAATGCCTCTCGCTGAAAAGGATTCCTTGAACCTGCAGAGGCCATGGTTAATATCCATGTTAAGGGTAAAAGTACCAAGATCCATATAATGATACCCCATCTGCTTGGCCCATCTTATAACTTCCATGTAGACCAGATTGACCGGCCGCAGTGCCTGGTGCTCCTGGTCATGGGAGATATAGAAAGCAAGAGTGACCCTTGGATTGCAGTGGAACATAACCATTCCTGCAAGAACTTCTCCGCCCTCCATAGCGATAAATTGTGTGATATGGTCTTTCCCCAGAAGGGTTCGGAGCCTCTCCAGCTCCTCAAGCGAATGGGTGGGTTTAACATTATGACGCTGCTGAAGATTGGATTCCAGCACATGATAAAAAAGTGAGAAATCCGGGTTTTCTTCAACTGTTACACCACTCTTGACCGCTTTCCTTACTCCTCTCAAGGCGGATGAACGAAAGCCAAGCCTGAGTTCCTCTCCCAGTCTGCTGAGGTCTATCACCGCTGTCAGCTCCCTCTTCCTGTATTCAAATCCACGTTTGATAAGGGAGAACTCCAGATAGTTATGTGGCCTGCGGTAATAGACTGTTGGAGGAGGGGTCAGTTCGATACCGCGGAAGCCCTGAGACCTGCAATAGGATATGAGTTCGTCTACTATTCCTTCGATCTTGCTCAGGCCGAGCGAATCGTTGAATACCGGACCGCCGTAGGAGGCTCCCGGATAGGATCTGAACCATGTCCCATCCTCCCTGTCAGCCAGCGCACCGGGGATTATGGATTCGGTACCGTTTTTGCTTTCAATGATAAGGTGATGGTTCCTGAATCTGCCTTCCGGATGATAATCCAGAAAATCGGGAGAATGGAAAATTGTGCCATTGTTGGAGCGGAGGACGAAATTAGTCCATTCCTCTCTGTCGCGGGGCTCGACCTGCCTTATTGTAATCATCTTACTACCGCAACCTTGCATCTGATAACATTACTATCCCTCTCAACAAGTACTAAATAAACGCCGCTGGCAACTGAAGCTCCATTCAGTGACCCATCCCAGGTCCAATCCTCCCAGCTGTCCGCCGTAACGGAACCCAGGTATTCTCCCGTCAGTGAGAAGAATTTTACATCTATCCGTTCATCTGACCCGGACCATGCCATGTACAGTTCTTCCTCTGCAGGAAGGTAAGGCTGCGGATAGAATATCAGATCCGTGTTCTCGAAAGGACTGTGCTGCGTAATAATCGACCAGAGCCCGACAGCTGAAGAGAAGAAAACAGTTCCGTCCTCAGGGTTTATTGAGCTGAATTCATTTTCCATTCTGTTTGTTGAAATGTATATCGAATTCGAGCGGGTGAATTCGGTTACATCTCCATCCTCAACACTGTAAATGGCAGATTCAGTCATACACCAGATCACTCCGTTGCTGTCTACCTGCATAGCCTTGACCGACCCTGATACTCCGGCAATATCGACAAACTGGTTGCCGTTCCATCGGCTTATACCGTTCCCGGTTCCAGCCAGGATATCCCCCCCTGCATCCCTTGCGAAGCAGAAAACCTGGTTCGATTGCAGTCCCCAGGAGGTGCTGTATGCCTGTCCGTATCCAGGATACCATGTATCGGAGGATTTATCCATAGGGTCTCCTGAGTGTACAAGAAGCTGACACCCTCCCTCCGATGCAAACGATATCCACAGGCTGTCACTTCCGCACGGAAACAGTGTCTGTATATTTTTGCTGGAGAGGCCGTCGCTCTCTTCCCTTGCAGTCCACTGGAGGGTTCCCTCTTCGGGTTCACCGGAAACGGCTAGGATACCACTGGGCTCATCGGGTGTCTCCCAGAACGCCTCCTGTGCCACCAGAAGGGCTCCACTTTGAGATGTCAGCATTATGACCTGGTTATTAAGGAGGGGCGCCACAATCTGGACTACATCGGGGGAGATATCCGGAAGCGAATCGGATACGTAAGTTATTGTCGTGTCATCATCCATGGAGTAGGTACCCCTGTCCTCTATCCATGTAAGCCCCCAGTGATAACTTGATGTCCAGATCCCCGAGCAGCCGGTCTTTGCTGCGGAGTAGGTTCGGAGAGAACGGGGCATATTGATAGTAAGCATATGGAAAGCTCTCCAGCCGCTGTCAGGATAGAACGCTAAAAGACCTAAATGATGACTGCCGATGTAAACTCTCTCTTCATCCCAGGCCATCTGATAGCAGTTCGGGGTGGCCATGCCGGGCACCGGGATATTTATCCAGGTTCCATTATCAAGATAGCCAAGTCCATTACCTGTGTCTTTGCAGCACTCAGCCCAGGAACCGAAACCGCACCATATTTCCCCGGAACCACCGCTCAGACATGAAGCATAGCTTGCCTCCGGATACCCGGATCCGTAAAGCTCCCAGGATCCGCCACTGTACAGCATGACCTTATTGCTTGCCGCGATGAGACCATCATCATTAACAAGTAAACCGGTAACAACCGAATCGGTACTGGCGGAATAGTCCAGCAGCCGTATCCAGCTTTCGCCCATCATTTGAGAAACTCCGCCGGAGCCGTATCCGAATATGGAATCGATGGATGCAATGTAAATGTCATCTATTCCAAGAGTCAGTGTTGAATCCTCATAGCTTGTCCAGGAGTCGGGATTAAAAATACTTCCGCTCAGATCAAGAGAATACACCCCTCTGTCTGTTGCCAGGTATAGAGTATTCCCTATACCGCTTACATCTGTCACCTCGGTGGCTGTGAAAGCCCCTCCTGTAAGATCGGAATCTATTGTAAGAAAACCATCGGCATTTCCACGCGCGAGTCCCCCGTCGGAACCGGCCCAGACATATCCCCCGCCGGTATAAACGGAATTTACGTATCCGGAACCCGGAATACCCTCATATACGGAAAATACCTTCCATGGATCATCCCCCTGCCTTAGAGCCAGACCGCCTCCCCCTGTAGCTACCCACAGAAGAGAATCATCAAAACATAGATCTGTAGCGGATATCCAGGGCATATCAGGATATGAAACGCTGTCCAGCCATCCGCCTGCAGGATCGTAATGGATGATCCCGCCGGCAGTCGCACACCAGACAGTACCGTCATCGCCTGGCACAATAGAGAATATGTAGGACTGGGAGGTTTCAAAACCCCAGTTGAACGAAACACTGCCAATGATTGTCAGAGCAAGGTATGATGCTATCATATCAGTGAAAACTCCTCAGAACAGCCATGGAAAACGAAGATGCCATACCATCCAGACAGCTTCCCATACGATGCTTTTAGTCATTTTAGAGGTGCCCGCATGCCTGTCGACAAAGATTATTGGAACCTCCTTGACCGAACAGCCTGCATTAAAAAGCTTGTAAGTAACTTCTATCTGAAACGAATAACCGTCCGATTTAATGCCAGAGAGATCAAGTTTCGCAAGAGCTTCCCTTCTGAATGCCTTGAATCCGCCGGTGGCGTCTTCCAGAGGAAGTCCGGTTATCAATTTTGTATACTTATTGGCAAACCAGGAGAGAAGAAGCCTCGAGAGAGGCCAGTTCACCACGTTGACACCGCTGCAGTACCGGGAGCCTATTGCAAGGTCGTATTCTTCAAGGGCATCGATCAGTTCCACAACCTTTTCGGGTTTGTGTGAGAAATCTGCATCCATCTGGACAACAGGATCTAATTCATCTCTCTCAAGTGCCCACCCGAAACCTGCAATGTATGCCTGTCCAAGGCCTGCCTTTACCGGACGGCTTAAAAGGTGAACTCTGCCCGTTGACTCGAATTCCAGAACCGCATCTCCTGTTCCATCAGGGCTATTATCGTCTACCACAAGTACATCAGGTTTTACAGGCAGGTCAAGGAGAATCGGTATCAGCTTTCTGATATTCTCAAGCTCGTTGTATGTAGGTACCACAATCAAAGGTGTTTTCAAAAGACCTCCACTTTCTATATTCGGTTTAATATAATTATTCATTGCAGCACAGGTACAGTATATTCAATTCAATCCGGATGGAGATCATGACACACAGATTAAAAATCATAATTATTCTTGTTACATTGTTTTGTACACTTCCTCTGCACGCATGGAAGGTATTTCCGTTACTCAGCTACAGCTCAACTTCCGGTGTTCTCATAGGTGGTGTAGTCAGTAATAACATGATATCTCCGTTTGAGCCCTTTGGTTTCAACGCAATGGCTTACATGTACACAGATGGAAGCATATTCGCAGAACCAAAACTTCTGTTTCCCGCAGGCAGGGGTCTTGTAACCCTCAGCTCAAGTTATAGAGTAAGGAAGAAGGTCAAATTCTTCGGCTGGGGCAACGGAGGCGATAACGAGCTTTATACAGAGTACAATGCCGAAATACAGGATTTCTCCGGTTCCTATAATTTCACTCCACTGTCAGGTCTTGTCATATCCGGCGGACTGCTCTGCAGACATTCCACTGTATACAACAGATCCGACGAGCAACTCTGGAGCCAGTCACCGACGGGTGAGTATGGCTCTATCTGGACTGCTGGTCCTTTCCTTAAGGGGAACTGGTCCATCCCTGTTCTTATAAACGGTTATGTATCCGCCGGATACGATATACAGCGGGGCAGTGATATCTCATATTCGAGCGCAGAATGCGCACTGGCAGTATTCGCACCCATTGGCAGCTCAACTACCCCGGCATTCAGAATGAAGGTTGAAAGACACATCGGAACGGCTTCCACACCTTTTTCGTTCCTGCCCTCCCAAGGAGGCAGTTCAGGTCTCAGAGGATACAGTGATGCAAGATTCGGAGGGAATTGGGCTCTGCTGGGTAACCTGGAGCTGAGGCAGAAGATATTCTCATTATCGATTGATGAGAACAACGCAATGGACTTCTCCCTTGTTCTGTTCGGGGATGCCGGCCAGGTGGCTGATCACCTGGGCGAGTGCCAATGGAACCGATTCCACCTGGATGGAGGTGCGGGGATGAGGATATCTCTACCGGGAGGAGGATCTCTGAGGGTAGATTTCGCCAAGTCCCCAGAGGGGCTGGGTATACAGATGGGGCTCGGAGAACTGTTCTAACAAATACTACGAAAGGTATTGCTGATGAATCACGCATTTTTGAAAAAACTTCCCAAGACAGATCTTCACCTGCATCTGGACGGTTCTATACGATTATCAACTCTTATTGAACTGGCGAGGGAATCCGGTGTTGAGCTTCCCTCATACACCGAGGAGGGTCTGAGAGAGACCGTATTCAAGGATAGTTACAAAGACCTGAACGAATACCTCACTGGCTTCGCTTATACAACTGCAGTCATGAAAACCAGGGAACAGCTTGAGCGGATCAGCTACGAAGTCGCGGTTGATAATCAGCAGGAGGGCGTAAGGTACATAGAAGTAAGATTCGCCCCGCAGCTTCACGCGTCCGATGACATGGATATCATCGACTGCATCCGGGCGGTTAACGATGGTCTTCTCCGCGCAAAGAATGAATTCAACAACCGCAGGGAAGTGATAGATGGCCTTGAGCCTCCCTTTCACTACGCGATCATCTCCTGCGCAATGAGGTTCTTCACTCCTGCATTCTCCGAATGGTACAGAAGATTTTTCGAAATGCATAGTTTCTCGGACAGAGAAACAGTGTTCGCCCTTGCATCTCTGGAGCTCGAAGAAGCGGTTGCCAGAGCAAGATGGGAAGAGGACCTTCCTGCGGTTGGTATAGATCTTGCCGGTTCGGAGGCAGGCTGGCCTGCACTTAATCACCTCGAAGCATTCACGAAAGCAAAGGGACATTTCCTCAGAAAAACGGTCCATGCCGGTGAGGCGTACGGGCCGGAAAGTATTTACCAGGCGATAACCGATCTTTACGCCGAGCGGATCGGTCACGGACTTACGCTTCTCAATCCTTCTGCAGTAAAATCCAGGTATATCAGTGACCCTGTGAAATACGTGGATGCATTGGCAAGCTACATAGCGGACAGAAGAATAACTGTCGAAGTCTGCCTTACTTCGAACCAGCAGACGGATCCCGCTTTTCGGGATCTTTCCAACCATCCGTTCAAAAAAATGATGGAGAAGAAATTATCTGTAACCATCTGCACCGATAACAGAACCATATCCAATACAACTGTCACGAAGGAGCTGCATAAAGCGGTAAATACCTTTAATCTCACAAGATACGACCTCAGGAATATTCTGGTTTACGGTTTCAAGAGAAGCTTCTTCCCCGGAAGGTACGATGAGAAAAGGCATTACGTACGCCAGTGCATGGAATACTTCGAGAAGATAGAACGGGAGTATTTCCAGGAAGAGAACGTTCAATGAACAGCATTCCCCTCTGGAAGCTTATCGGAGAGTCCATCCGTTCGAATGCTCCGTGTGCACTGCTCCTGACAGTTGAAACAAGGGGAAGCGGTCCGGGCAGACCGGGAGCTGCCATGGCGGTTACGAAAAGCGGTTCAACTCAGGGAACTGTTGGCGGCGGTGTGATGGAACACAAGCTGACCTTCAGAGCGCATAAGATGCTGGAAGATGCTGTCACTTCACCCGAACTGGCAATCTACGATCATGTAAACGGGAACGATAACAACGGAAGAGGGACTCCCTCCGGCATGATCTGTTCAGGTTCTCAGACAACTGCGATTTTTCCCATGCAGCCGGGTATGCTTGAAACTGTAAACCTGATAATCAGCATTCTTGAAAACAGGAGGACAGGTACTTTGTACCTCTCAGGTACAGGTTTGACCGTAACGGACTCCCCCGCACAGGAAACAGATGAGTTTTTAATGACCGGAGTGGATGACTGGGAATACACCGGACCCCTGGGGTATCGAGACACCGCGTTTATAATCGGGGGCGGACATGTGGGGCAGTCGCTTGCAAACCTTCTTCAGGGGCTGTCCTGGAACCCGGTGATAATAGATGAAAGGGAAAGGAATTCCTTCGAGAATCCTCCTTCCTGCAGATGGATAACTGCTCCCTGCAGCGAAGCGCACAGCTGCATACCGGATGGCTGCCGCAGCTGGGCGGTTATCATGACTCCTTTTCACACTGCAGATGCTGCAGTACTGGAAAGTCTCGCCGGTAAAAACCTGAAATATGTCGGCATGATGGCAAGCAGTTCAAAGAAAGCAAAAATCTATTCGGAGCTTCTTCTGAAGGGAGTTCCCGAGGATTATCTTGACAGCGTCCGCTGCCCCATTGGAATGGCTATTGGAAGCCGTACACCGGAGGAAATCGCTGTAAGCATAGCCGCCCAGCTGATTGAGATAAAAAACAGGGGCCGGACCTAACATCTAAACATTTTGTCTGTTTAATTATCGGGGTCGTATCTTGAATTTTGGCATTTGATTTGTTAAGACATTGACGAATGTCAAAATTCAAGATACGACCCCGATAACTGAGGCCCGACCCCTTTGCCTTTACTTCTCGGAGAACTGACCCTTGCCGACTCCGCAGACAGGGCATACCCAGTCATCCGGAATATCTTCAAAAGCGGTTCCGGGCTCGATGCCTCCATCAGGATCACCCTTTTCCGGGTCATAAACATAGCCGCAGATATTGCATACGTATTTCTTCATTGCACTCTCTTCCTTTCGTTCCTGTTCACTTTCCACATCCTGAGACGCAGGTTTATAAGATGGAGCGGTCGGAGGTGTTTTTCCGCGGAGCACTTCCTGGTAATACGAGTATGTCATAGGGGTTCCCTCACCTGTGATCCCGCAGTCAGTTACCTCTCCTATGAACACTGTGTGTGTATCCACATCAATACTGTTACATATCTCAAGGTCTATGTATGCCAGTATGTTTGCTTCGGGCATCGGACAGCCGGAGGGGGCAAGAGTGTACGGTATTGCGGCAAATTTGTCTACATCTCTTCCGCTTTTAAATCCGAAATTGCCTATGAAGGTCATGTCCGCCTCTTCGCTGAGCACACCGATGCAGCACTTTCCGGTTCTGCTTATCAACTCATGAGTGAATTCAGCTTTGCTTATTGAGACTGCGACCTTCACAGGATCGGCTGTTACCTGAAAAACCGTATTCGATATCTGACCGTTCAGCTTATCTCCCGAGCGGGATCCCACAACGTACAGACCGTATGTAATCGTAAAAAGAGGAGTAGTATCCATCATTCCAAACCTCCGCAGATTTCCTTGACTCGAAGCCCTACTCTTCGCCCCAGATTCACCGATTCCTCAAGTACCTGCTCATCGGGCACGTAGACTGTTCGAAGTCCTTCGGAGACGAGCTCAACTTTCATACCCTCAAGCAGACCGTTCAATTCCTTAACCGCTTCACCGCTCCAGCCGTAGGAGCCGAACGCGGCACCAACAAGATTTCCGGGTTTCAGTCCGCCCATATAGTTCATACATTCGGCAACGGAGGGAAATATTCTTCCGTTGATGGTCGGGCTTCCTACGATAAGCGCGGACGCTTCGAGAACTTCAGCGGCAATATCGCTAATATGAGAAGCTCTCAGCGGCATCAATACGCTGCTGATACCTTCCCGCGAGAGGCCTTCTATAACTGCCTCGGCCATGGAGCGTGTGCTGTTCCACATGGTATCGTAAATTACAACTGCCTTCGGGCGCGGTTTCCTCTGAGCCCATGAGGCCCATTTTCCAAGTATCCAGTCAATGCTGCTCCTCCATACCGGACCATGGTCCGGGCACAGGAGATCAATTTCAAGTTCCATTTTCCCCAGGTTACCAACAAGAGCAGTGACCAGGGGAGAGAACGGCAATAGAATGTTCGCGTAGTACTTCCTGGCTTCCGCCTCAAGAACACTAAGAGGGAGTTCATCATCGAAACGTTCCGTCGATGCCAGATGCATCCCGAAGCCATCCTGACTGAAAAGGACTTTCTCCTCGGAAAGGTAGGATACCATACTGTCCGGCCAGTGGAGCATGCGTGTTTCTATGATATCAATTGTCATGTTTCCAAGGTCAATACTCTCTCCGGTCTTCACAACTTCTATGGGATCTTCTTCCCAGTGAAAGTGAGCGGCAAGGGCCCGGGAACCCATGGGCGAAGCGTACACCTTGTCCGGCTTGACCGCGGCCATTGTCTGCTGCAGCGATCCAGTATGATCAAGTTCGGAATGGTTGCTGACGATTATTTCTATTGTTGAAGGATCAATCACGGAAGATATCCTCATCATCATCTCTTCAAAAAAAGGCTTCTTCACGGTATCTATCAGCGTGACCTTCTCTGAGAGAATTAGATATGCATTGTAGGTTGTACCTCTTCCCGTGCTGTATCCATGAAAATCACGTATCGCCCAGTCAATTGCTCCAACCCAGTATACATTCTCCGTCAGTTTGACGGCTTTGAACACATCCATCTTATCTCCTTGAACGTTATCCCGGCGGGCTTCTATCTGGCATTCAGTCTGGTTCTCTGTTTCTCCAGGTATGCTATATGACCTATCTCTTCATCAATAATATCGTAAATTCTGTCCTTGCCCAGCCTTGGGGAGACCAGCCTTTCAAGACCCAGGAAGAAAAGAAGAGAATCCTTCTCGAACTGAATTGCAAGATCAATGATCTCTCCGGTACTCTTATCCTCTTCGAACTTTGCCTGATATTCACCCGTCTGCTGCCTGAACACATGATTATCGGCCATGGCTTTCAGGTACAGTGCAGCTTCGCAATACGGATCAATAGCTGTTTGTCTCTTTTCATCCTTGCCCAGATCATTCCTCATGGATGCGAAGAGAGCTTCATGTCCCTTCTCCCATTCAGACAGGTCCAGAAGGAGCCTGGAAACCTCAAAATCATCTACAACTTCCGAAGCTTTCCTGTAGAACTCCTGCCCGTTATGTTCAATCTGCTCGGCCATTTTTAGGACTTCTTCGGCGTTGAACTGGTCTCCCATTTTGCTTCTCCTACTCTCCGCTGCCCGCAGCGGTATTGAATACCCTCTGTCCTAGTTCATTGTCTATCATGAACCTGCCGCCGCCCGAATCACCGATCAGCTTCAGTTTTCTGACTACTTCTCCAGCGGAAGCTTCCTCTTCGACCTGCTCTGCAACGTACCACTGCAGGAAGTTATCGGTCATATGATCATTCTCTTCCCTTGCCAGTGTCACAAGATTGTTGATCATGGAAGATACTTTTCTCTCGTGATCAAGGGCAGCCTCGAAAGTATCGAGAACTGACTTCCATTCAACAGGAGGTTTCCCGATGGCATCCAGTATTACCCTGCCGCCCCGTTCATTCACGTACTTCATGAATTTGTCAGCGTGAACCAGCTCCTCCTGTGCCTGCGAGTTCATCCACTTCGCGGCGCCGCTCATATCAACCGATTCGAAATACATCCCCATCGCCACATAAAGGTATGAAGAATACAGTTCCGCATTGATCTGACGGTTGATCGCATTCTGAATATTTTCGCTTAGCATATCTATCCCTTCCAGAGACCGTGAATGCTGCAGTATTCCCTTGCAGATACTGCACCGAGATCGCCGGTACTGAATTCAGCAACGGGATCCATTCCAGGTTTCAGGTAAGCTCTGAAGATATTGTCTCCCGAGATAAGTTCTATCCATTCTATGTAGTGTTCATCGGCCATGGGATGAAGAGTTGAACCCACAGTAACTCTGTAGCCGCCGCCGATCTTCTCGATAACCGGCACATGCTTCTCCGTTGCCATATCGGCACTCTTCTCGTCCATTTTTACCATCGGTTCGCCGCAGCACACAAGCGCTCCGGCCCCTCCGTGAGTCATCTCAACAATATTCCCGCACATCTCGCACTTGTATATTTCCATCCGTTCAGTCATTTCGGTAACTCCTTCTAGTCCTCTTTAAGTACGTGATCGTCATATTCTATTTCAAAGCGTAGCTTATGGTTGGCTTCCTGATTGGCAAGCCCTTTCAGAAGATCTCTTACCGCCGGGTCGGAAGCCACTCCAGCAAGAAGCGTATACATCTGATACGCAGCCTTTTCCTTTTTCATCGCGAGAATAAGAGCATCCTGATAATCCATGCCGCCTGTCGGGGCAACATCTACCAGGATCTCTCCCAGTCCCAGATCCACAACAGCTGCAGTCGGAAGGAACTCGAGACTTCCCATCTTGATGTTTTCAAGTTTGTTCTTGTGCTGAAGCTCCTCTTCACTGAACTCGAGGAACATCCTGCGAACGGCAGAACTGTTAACCTGTTCTGCCAGATTCGTGTAGAAATCGGCTGCTGCCTGTTCCTCGCCTATTGCGAAATCCAGTATTTCTTCAGTTGAGTTGAATTCCCTCATTATTATCACCTACCAGTTCTCTGCAAGAAGCTCAAAATGTGCCTGAGGATGTGCGCAGGCGGGACAGAGATTGGGTGCTTCCCTGCCTTCATGGATGTATCCGCAGTTCTGGCAGCGCCAGATAACGATATTGTCCTTAACGAACACTTTTCCATCGTTGATATTCTTCATCAGCTCGAGGTACCTTTTCTCGTGCTGTTTCTCTGCGACAGCGATGGCTTCAAAGATAACTGCTATGGTGTCGAATCCCTCGGAGCGGGCTATCTCGGCAAATCCGGGATACATCACAGTGTGCTCGTGATTCTCGCCCGATGCAGAAGCCTTGAGGTTCTCTTCCGTTGAACCGATCTTTCCTGCGGGATAGGAATCGGTGATCTCAATCTCTCCGCCTTCAAGAAGCTTGAAAAGCCGTTTCGCGTGCTCCTTCTCCTGGTTCGCGGTTTCCTCGAAGATCTTCGAGATCTGTACATAACCGTCCTTTTTCGCCTGGGAAGCGAAGTAGGTGTACCTGTTCCTTGCCTGAGATTCCCCGGCGAATGCCTTGAGGATATTCTTCTCTGTTTTCGTTCCTTTGATACTCATTGCAACTTCTCCTTTTCCAATTGTTCAGCACATTCGGGACATATTCCTAATATATTCATATGTACTTCCAGCACAATAAAGTTCGAAACAGTTTCCGGATCCAGCGTATCGATATTCAGTGGATTTACGTGCACATCACAAACCCGCCCGCAGACAGTGCATTCAATGTGGTTATGCTCGCAAGTATTATGATCGTAATGGATTTCCGAACCAGCTCCCTTGACAGCTTTAATCTTTCCCTGATCTACAAGTATTCCCAGATTTCTGTAAACGGTACTGAGACTTGTTCTGGGCAGCACCTGCCTTACAGCAGAGTAGATCTGAACCGCTGTAGGATGACACCCCAGTTCCGCAACCGACTGGAGTATCACTCTTTTCTGCGTCGTATTCCTTCGCGGCTGTACCTGGGGCATTCTATCTCCTATTCGTAATAAGAACTATTCCTATTATAGAGAACTATTCTGGATTGTCAAGTCCAAAAAGACCCCGCCCCCTTTCGGGAGACGGGGTCATTTAACAACACTACGTTAAGAATCAGTTCTCAACGTTTGATGATTATTATCTTTAGTCTCTCCTCACGACAAAACTGCCGGTACTGACCTGTGAACCGATGCTGCATTGAAGAAGGTATACTCCGTTGGGTACCGGTGTTCTATCTCCTGTATAACCGTCCCAGTGAAGAACGCTCCCCGATTCAGAATAACCGCTCCAGATCATACGGCCGGAAACATCGTAAATCCTTATCTCAGCTTCTTCGCTGCGCTCAGCAACAGGAATTGCGAACATCCAACCTTCATTCTCATCGCTGCGGGTGATCTCAACAGATGAGACTGTATCCAGAACTCCCCTGCTCCCGTAAACACTGATCTCAGAAAGACCGGAAGCTCCGCATATCCGTATGTAACGAACAGCTTGGGTACTGCTACGTGAATCAGTTGTGAATGGATAGAATATCCTATCAGAACCTGCAACTTCAATTTGAAGAGAAAGTTCAACAACAGAGGCTGCTTCAAGTACTCGAATGGATTCATCTGTGCGTGCACTTGCATCAGAAGAAATGATTGACACTCTATCCGACATGATAGACGTTACAGTACATTCCTCACCAAGATCGATGACAACCACGTCAGCTCCCGGTGACGGCGAGTAGCAAACTTCTACCGAACCATCTGTCAGGCAGCCGGGGTTACCGGTTGAAGGAACAGCATAATCTGCTGCTGTTGGGAGCGTTTCAGTCGTTCTCTCCTGTGCTGATGCTATTCCAACATGAGATGATTCTTCCGTTATCTCCGGTTCAGATGCCTGCATCCCGGATGCTTGAAGAATCGTCGTTATAACCCTCGCGGCTGAAAACTCCTCAACAACCGAACAGCCAAGGGATATTACATCAAGAACTTCGGTGTGAAGATGAACAGCGTTGCTTAGATCCGATCTATTTGTGCCATCGTGTGCTGTCAGCTCGTATTTTACACGAGGATAGCCAACCGTGCCATAATCATCGGTATATGTGGTTACTCCTGCATGAACCCTGCCGCAGATGAATGGCAGAGAATATGGAGGAAAACCTCGCCATATCTCATAGTAAATAACATCTGTAGGTTCTTCCGGGTTCTGGCTGTAGAAGTCGTTCACAGATAGATCCCATGTCAGTAAAACCGTTCCGTCAGTATGCTCTCCCTGAAGATTGGTCGGGGGAGAAGGTATGGTATTGTCCGCTTCAAAGCACCCCGTATGCCAGCTGTCATGCTGGAACTGACGCCACGGCATCTCTGCCGGGAAAGTACCTGCTCCCAGATCATAGCAATAAATTAGAGGATCGATGTCATCGGCTAGTATCATCTCAAGGCTGTTGTCATCGTCAATGTTGCCTATGGCTACCTGACCATAGATTCCACTTCCGCAGACTACTGGATAACCGCTGCAGATACTGCCATCACTGTTGATGGCGTAGAGATATCCATCACCCGTCCCTACTATTATCTCAAGATCAGAATCTCCATCAATGTCAGCAATCGAAGGTGCTGCAGGAACACCTTCAACGGTCACAGGGAATCCGGGAAGAGGATCGTACTGGCTCCCGCCGCTGAAATCCTCACCTGACCAGCAATTGACTGTTCCACTATTATCAACTGCTACTACATCAAGAATGCCATCATCGTTCATATCTCCGATAGCAACCGGATTTCTGACCATGCTGCCAACATTCCAGACGTGTTCCTCATCCAATGTGTTGCCGTTCAAAACCAGGACTTTGCGGTTGCTTGTTCCAGCAATTCCTGTTCCGATTATTATCTCATTCACTCCATCGTTGTCGATGTCAGCCACTACAGGGGAAGCCCAGAACCAGCAATTGTAGTAAGCAGGTGGTACAACATCCGAACCATCAGCAGCATCAAGAAGATAAACTGCGCTGTTTAAAGACTTTGATCCGCCTGAATCTCCTGTCGCCCAACCTTCAACAGTACATACAACTATCTCACTGCCGGATATTGCAGGTGTGCTGGCTACCGATGAACCACCGAGACCCGGCTCAAGATTCCTCGCCCAGGTTCTTAAACCTCCCGTGTGTTCATACAGATACACCGTGGCATCAAGTGATACCGAACCGGATAGATGACGACAGAGAACCATTTCAGGATAACCATCTCCATCAACATCTCCTATCGCAGGAGAAGACTTGCTTGGGTAATAACCAGGGATCATCGGTGGATCTCCCATTTCAACTGGCCAGTCACTTGGGAACTCATTCAGGTCACTTCCTGTAGCTACATCCCTCGCATTACATCCATAGTCATAAACGGAAAGAACATCAAGATCACCGTCACCATCAAGATCAACTATAGACGGGCAGGCGTAAACATTGATACTGCCCCACCCGCCTGATTGCATCGGCCAGTTGCTGTTCAAGCTACTGCCATCATCATCAAGAATATGGACAAAACCATCCCTACTCTGAATAACAACATCAAGATCACCGTCACCATCAAGATCGGCAAGCACCGGTGAACCCAATACATTATCGTGAAGGGTTACAGGCCAGCCGGGCTGAATGCCGAATGCTATCCCGAAACCGTGATGATCATCGGTATACTCATCATCACCCGGCCCAGAAGGAGGATCCGGATCTGCGATGGATGGATCGAGCAGACCGATATCACTTATATCCTTGGCTTTTATCTCCATGGTCAGCCAGCCGGAATAACCTTCAACCGGTACATCAACGGTTCCATGCCAGGTATCAAAATAACCATCAGGCTGGTTTGTGGATGTCCATTCCGGAGTAGATGGAGTAGCTGTCAGGTAAGGTTCATCAGGCTTTGTAAACCTTACATTTGAAGTGACTGTAGTACTCATCGGTCCTGAATAGATTATCTCAATATCCATGGTTGAACCGGGTTGGAACGTAGTATTGGTATAAATGCTTTTATAAGGCGCAAAACCTTCAGTAGGGTATGTTGCTACCCATTCGGCATGCCAGATATCCTGATCTGTGACTGCGTCGGTAAGATGCACTTCCTGGGCGATCTCCTTGGTGTTGTGGAGTTCACAATCTATTGAAATCTCCTGTATTTTATTAGTATCCCAAGCGTAGGCTGTTACATCAATACGATACGGACCATCACGTGTTACCATATCCAGAGGATGATATGATTCACCGGTTCCTTCTGCATTAAGCGCAGTGTTCCAGCAGCTTTCCTCTATATTGTTAATGCCATCCCAGTCCACGGCGTCGCCGCAGTTGGTGATACATACTGCATCACCATAACTTACTGGAGGATCTGGAAATAACTCATCCAGCTTGTAAAATCTGAAGTAAAACTGCTGATACTTCTCATAATCGTCCATAGCCCCTACGTTTCCCTCAAAGCTTACAACACGTCGATTGAAGACTATTTCATCAGCATCGGTAGTCTTCCCCAGTTTTACACAATCCCATTCAATTCTATAGGGTGCAACAGGATTCGCAGCCGGATCTTGCGTTCCAACCTCTCCACTTGTAATTAGTGAAAAACCCTGAATAATATCAACAGAACCTTGAAGCTCATCCGCTGATAGAGTATCTCCATAAAAGTCATCGATGATGCCCCAGGCATCCCATTCTGCAATCGGTAAGTCTGCAAGGAAATAGCACCAGGGATGTTCACTCGTACCAGGCTGTGGTATGAAGTGCCAGAAAGAAGCCTCTAAAGGAGGTAGAAGCCATTCAAGAGGATTGCCTAATCCTTCAGGTGCACCGCTTGCTTCAGTCCATTCAGGATATGACCTCTGGAAATGAAGGTGAGGGGTGTAATCAGTCATACTTTCCTGAAAAACCCCACCTATTTCAGCATCAGCATCGATAGGATTACCTTCGGTAATATTTGGTCGTAGATCCTCTATATGTAAATATGCCCAGCCTTCATCCGCGATCAGTGTTTCGCAGATAATGACTAACCACTGCCCTGGTTGATCGGGAATTTGCATTACCTCGGTAATCCAACCTTGCTCTACTGCATAAACTATCTCCTCATCACCAGGATTAGTCTGATCTGTCAGATGAAGATCAATTCCAGAGTGGAAATTACCATATTCATTTGAAGGGGATGCATCTTCCCATGCAATGTTAGCGTGACCATAATCTCCATCAATCTTATGCGTTTGATCGAACGGTACCAGTGGCCAGCCAATACTCATAGAAACACTCGTAATTATCAATAGAGATGCTAATAGAATTCTCATTCTACTCACCTCTATTAATACGATTTACTATCAGTGGAATGCTCTGTTGATTGTAGTAAATAGATGAATATGATACAGCAAATGATCCATTTAACGATAGTATAGCTGTATTCCTTGTGGTATCAATAATAATAGGATCTGATTCATCGATACTGTATAGATGCATTTCATATACTGCAGGAGTCCCCGAACCACTGCTACAAATCATCAGCACTGCTATCAACTGAGCGGAGTTGTCACAATTAGTGAAGGAGTTATTTCTGAAATCTTCTATGAGTTCAATTGACCATACCTCACTCAGATTCTCACAATCAAATATCAAAGGTCGCTCATAACCACCGATACACAGATATCTCTCATTTGGAGTAACACAGAGATAATGTCCCATGATATCATCTTCAAACTGATAGAGAAGTTCCCCTGTTACTCCATCCAGAAGAAATAGTCCGGGATGCGGAGAAGGATACTGAGCATATGCAATATATTTGCCGTTGGCTGATACAGCTGGAGGGGTATTAGACGGGTGCGTACTGGTTTCAAATCTGCTTCTTATGTTCCCATTTCTGTCCAGTATCCATAATATTCCACCCTCTTCTGGGTATTCAGTTGAATCCGTTGGAAGGTATGATGCAGCTACTATTGTATTGCCATCACTGCTTATTGCGTAGTTCCCTTGATTTGAGTATCCAATCTTGATTTCCTTGAAGGAACCATCAGGGTACAGAATACATACATTAGTAGCTCTAGAAGTTGCGGTAACTATTCCTTCTAATTGAACATCAGAACATGTTACTCCAATTGCCCCATCCCTTGAAAGTCTTATCTCTCTGTCAACCATCGCAAGCTGCCCGATTGCCTCACCAAAACGGTTAACAATGTATCCGGGTTCTGATCTGACATGTGTTGGCATATCGGGACTGTCATAAATAAAGGGTTCTCCTATCGGATTCACTATGAAGTTCTCACGCCAGTAATCCTCACCTGGTATAATCCAATCCGCTTCTATATGAACAGGATTGCCCTCTTCATCGAAGAACAGGTGAAGATCCTGGGCGATGACCGCCCTCACTCTGCAGTCCAGCCAGTACCTGTCCTCTTCCGGAATACTCTCATCACTTAAGATCTCATCAAGCCACGGCATTGGATAGCCATCTCTTAAGGCAGCTTCGAGCTCTTCGGTGGTTTCAGCGCGGAATACTTCAACAATTTCAATACCTGAAGAACCGTAATCAGTATTATCTGCAGCCATGATTGCTGCAACAACAAACATCAGCACCATTATCAATGCTCTCATTATTGACCCCTGTCTATGAGTTCATAAGGATTATCTCTTAACAATTGATGGATATGGCGGAGGACGGATCGGTGAGTAATGTAGGGTTACCCCCCCCCCAGCTACAATAAACAGCGCTTTCTTTGTATTGTGTTTCATTGAACCGGTTGGATTGTTTATCAGATAGATTGAAGTGATTTGTAGTGTCCGCAGATATTGAAGTTATTGTTTTGATCTGTTTCTGATTGAATCGTGAATACGAATCAGATATTTTCATTCAAGAATTATAATTAGCTGCTTCATTAAATCAAGTGCTCACAAAAGAACTATTATAGATGGTAGTAAACCTTCTGCAGAGTACTTGAATGGAATTGGAAGTTCATTGTTGGTGTATGAAATGTTGTAGAATGATACTCTGACGTATCGAAGGTTGGCACATCTATCGTTTGCATATTCGAAGCGATTGGTCAATATCTATGTGTATAGTGCTGAAATTTACGTTCCACTGAGGCGGAGGGTTAATATGGGTAGTTTTTTATCGATTCTTCTGGCAACGGTACTGATGTCATTTCTAAGTACGTGTTCCTCAGCGGAAACACCTCGGATAACTGAACCGGATGTAAATGAGGAGGATCTCCGGGAGCTTTCATCAGGAAACAGTTCCTTTGCATTCGATCTATACAGAGCACTTGGAGAGGAAGAGGGCAACATCTTCTTTTCCCCCTACAGCATTTCAGCGGCACTTGCTATGACCTATGCCGGTGCAGAGGGTACTACTGAAGCGGATATGGCTGAAGTACTGAGATTCACACTTCCGGAGAATCGTCTTCATCCTGCTTTCAACCTCGCTGATCAGGGACTCACAGCATTGTCAGAAGAAGACAGCTCGTTCAGCCTCCACATAGTGAATGCTCTCTGGGGACAGACAGGATACGAGTTCCTGCCCGAATTCCTTGGTGTGCTTGCCGCAAATTATGGTGCAGATATGAGGCTCCTGGATTTCTCGGAAGATGCTGAACTCTGCCGCGAGATCATTAACGAATGGGTTGTGGAACAGACCGAAGGGGAAATCGAAAATCTTATTCCTCAGAATCTGCTTACAAGCGCCACAACACTTGTACTCACAAATGCCATCTATTTCAAAGCGCAGTGGCTCCTCCCATTCGATGCAATGGGAACCCATGATCGGGATTTCACCCTGATAGATGGAGAACTGATCACGGTTAGAATGATGAATCAGGCTGAACATTTTCAGGTGGCAACCGGGGACGGTTACATGGCGGCCGAATTGCCGTACAGTAACAGAAGAGCATCCATGCTTGTTATCGTTCCTGATCAGAACTGCTTCTTTGAGGTTGAAGAACGCCTTGGGAACGTTTTTATCGCAGAGATCACGGACAATCTTACCGACGAAAACCTTCATCTCTGTATGCCGAAATTTGAAACAGTTTCCGCATTCCAGCTTGAAAATGTTCTCTCCGATATGGGTATGGCATCCGCTTTTGGGATGTCAGCCGATTTCTCAGGAATGGACGGGACTCTCTCACTCTACATAGCAAGTGTAATTCACAAAGCCTTCGTCTGTGTAGACGAGAGCGGTACGGAAGCCGCGGCTGCGACTGCTGTTCTGATGCAGAAAGAGAATGGGGAATCATCGGTTGAATTCATTGTAGACCGTCCCTTCATATACCTCATCAGAGACCGGGGCACAGGTACGATACTCTTTATCGGCCGCATTCAAAATCCCCTTGAATAGGATTGCGGGGACGGAACAATCACGATTCTGCGGCATTTGACACCCGATATGACACTAGTATTTTTCTTGCATGTTTAAAATGTCTGCTGATTCAATTCTGCGTAGAGAACCGGTTATTCTACTGGCAATTCTGCTGCTCGCTGTTATTCTGCGACTCCCTGTACTTGTGCGGAATCCCATTCCTGCGGGGGACGGTGTAGCATCCAACCTTGAAGTTGCCGTCAATCTCAGAGAAGGATACGGCTTCTCCACAATGAGAAAATGGACTCTTTACAGCGAATCGATGAACGACTTCAGACCTGAGGGTAACAGGCAGCCAGTGATGACGCTGCTTATCTATGCTCTATTCTTTATAACAGGCCCCGGGTTCACTGCTACGCAGATACTGGCGCTTTTGACAGGACTTCTCTGTCTTTTCATGTGCTGGCTCTGGGCACGGAAGAACTTCGGGGTACTACCTGCTTTATTTGCTCTTCTGGTTCTGTCCGTAACACCGCTTTTCATCTGGTATTCAACCCAGCCTGACAGCCTGATGCTTTTTACTGCACTGTTTTTTGCCGTTCTGGTGATAGCGGATAAAGAGGTACTTTCGTTCAGAAGAGTTATCCTTCTTGGTATCTTTACCGGTTTTGCCTATCTGACAAGAACACAGGGCATGCTCCTGGCATTCTCCATCGGACTCTGGGTCCTCTTGAGAGGGCGAGAAAAAAGGATACTGAAAATCCTTCTGTTCGTTACTGTTTTCATCCTTACCTGCCTGCCCTGGTTTGCACGCAACCTCACTGTTTTCGGCTCTCCCACATACACACAGGGAGGGCAGTTCCTGCTTAACGAGAACCACTGGGCTGCATGGGAAGTAAGGGATACTCCGCCACAGCCTGCTGATATGCTAAGGCACCAGGGAGTCGGCGCCGTGGCTGCCTATCTGGCAAAGGGAACTCTGAGGGTTCTCGAGCCCCTGACAACAGGGTCTCTCCACAGAGGCGAGAGTTTTGGACAGTCATCCATGGTAGGCTTTGCAATACTTGCCCTCCTGGCGCTGAGATCAAAGGATCTGCGAAAGAAGATGATGCTGCCGCTTATCGCCGCACTGCCCCCGATTGCAGCGCTTGTTCTTCACGAGCACAGCGGCAGGTATCTGGCTTTTTTCATCGCAATAGTTGCAGGGCTGGGCTCTGCCGGGCTCTTATCACTGAGCAGAACAGCAGGAAAGAAGATAGCCTCTGCTGCCGGTGTAC
>JAUVIR010000068.1 GCA_030592645.1 Candidatus Fermentibacterota bacterium
AAATGTCAGTACCGAAACTTGGCTTAGTGCAGTAGAAAGCATATCTCATACATTATTACTACTCATCATATTTATCACAATCGAAAGGATTCCACAATGAAAACAATAACAGTTCTATTTCTGTTCTTTCTGCCATCTTTACTTTTTGCAGTAGACTTCTCTGACAATTATGAATCCTACTCTCCCGATGATAACCTGGACAGTTCACCATACTGGCTCCATCTGGAGTGGGTGCCAATCTGCTGATAGCGGATGATGGGGGTAACAATGTTGTTGAGACTTCATGGGGCATCGAGGAATTGTAGATTGGGCATTTCATTGACGGTGGGTTGTTTCGGGTAGTATGGTCAGTTTCAGGTAGGAATCAGAGGTTTTATTGGGACGAATATGCTGTTTCGGGAAAATCCCCGGAACAGCTTGAAATCAAGATTCCTATTGATTAAGGATAGGGGAAATAGTGATGAGACACATTCTTGTAATTGGGATGGTGGTATGCACAGCTTTTACCGCAGCGGTAGAGATCGGCATCATGAGCGAGGGACAAAATTCTCCCTTTGACTGTTGAGGAGCAGTTCAGCACTGCCAGGTGGAAGTGGAAGTCCAACGGGGTATTTATTCGAATGGGTCCCGTATATGGTATTCGAGGGCACAGCAACCCTTGATCAGAGTATATTTGGAGCTGTTAAAGTGATACTGGGGGGAATCGAGCACTGACCCTAGGTAATTGTGATGAAAGGGATTAATGGCTGAACTGAAAACTGTGAGAATATTTGAAATGAGATATGAGGCTGAGATGGCCCGAGGATTCCTGCTGGAGCAGGGAATAGAATCGATGATCTCGGCAGATGATTGTGCAGGACAGTTGATAAGGTTAACTTCTCTGAGAAAGGGTGGTGTGAAACTGCTGATCAGGGAAGAAGATGAAGAGAAAGCAGTGTTCTCATGCTGATTCCGGCACTCGCCTCTATACTTCCGGCATTTCTCTGGATGATCTATTTCTACAGAAGTGACAGATACGCACCTGAGCCAAAAAAACTTGTGGCGAGAACGTTTCTTGTGGGAGCACTGGTTGGGGCTGCTATGGTCTTTTCATTGAAAGAGCTTCCATTCTATGTCAGTCTTCTCACACTTGCCGTATTTGTAGCACCATTTACCGAGGAGATCGCTAAATTTCTTTGCGTTAGATGGACGGTATACAATCGCAGCGAATTTGATGAGCCTGTTGATGGTATGGTCTATGCAACAGCTGCCGCATTGGGATTTGCATCGGTTGAAAACATTATCTATGTGCTTAACAGCTGGGCATCCGGCGGAGCCGAAATGGGCGTTTATGTTCTTACGGGGAGAGCGGTGCTGAGTGTTCCGGCTCATGCGTTGTTCTCAAGTCTATGGGGACTTGCTCTGGGCTGGCATAAGAAAAGGAAAACCCTGAAATCATCACTGCTGGTTGTACTGGGATTGCTGGCTGGTATGGTTCTTCATGGACTTTTCAATTATCTGACAAGCGAAAACCTTTTTGGAGGATTGCTTTTCCTTGCCCTGATGGCAATTGCGTGGCGCGGTGTATTCCTGCTCATCCGGAAAGCTCTGAAGCCGGACGTTCCGCATGAGGCAGAAAGCGCTGATTGACGTGAAAAAGAGAGAGTATCTCTAAATCAGTTCACTATTCGGTTCTGTCCCTTTTTGAGAAGTTTTCCAATATCCTCAACTGTAGTATTTGTGAAATAGTCCCTGATTAGTTGTGAGGCATCTTTTCCGATTGTACCGAAAAGGCATATCGGGATGGTGCATCCATTATCCATGTAGGGGCATAAGCTGGTTTCGAAGGTTCCTTCGAGAGCTATCCAGATATCCATCAGCCTGATATCGGAGGCGTTCACTCCAAGAGTGAAACCCCCGCCACGGCCTCTTCTGGATTTAACCATCCCTGCCTTTGTGAGTTTCTGCATAACTTTGGAGAGATGGGCTGCTGAACCGGGTTTGATAAGGAGATCGTTCAGCTTGACAGCTTCTGATCCGCCTGATGCAAGCCTTGCCATGGCATGGATTGCGAGGGAAACTGATTCGGGGATGGACACTGGTAGTGACATGGTATTCCTTTCATTGTCCCTAAAATAGTAATAGAATACCATATCGTCAATATTACCCGTTATGAGCAATCTGCAAACATCTACCCATTGACGGTTAACGTTCAATTAGTATAATTGGAATGAAAATACCGATTTATGATTCTATAATAATGATACAATCTTACCGGAAGGGGAAGAAATGTTCTGTTATCAGTGTGAGCAGACAGCAAAAGGGACAGGTTGCGACACGTTCGGTGTCTGCGGTAAGGACCCGAAGACAGCGGTAATGCAGGATCTTCTTGTATATGTAACAAAAGGAGTTTCCAACTGGGCAGTCAGAGCCAGGAAACTCGGTGTTGTGAGCCGAGAAGCAGATATTTTCGTTATTGAAGCGCTCTTCACTACGATTACAAATGTGAATTTCGATTCAGACACCCTGATAAATTTGATCCGTACAGGTGTCAGAGTACGGGACAGCATTCGTGATCTGTACTTTTCGGCCTGCAAGGACAAGGGGCTGGAGCCTGATGAGCTGAGCGGACCTGCGGTATGGCCGATGCCGACCGATGAGGAAGCTTTTGAGAACGAGGCTGTGAAGCTCTCCATAGCCGACAGACTTGATGATCCCGGCAAGGATATCACCGGTCTTGAGGAACTGATAACCTACGGATTAAAGGGCTCAGCATCATACGTTGATCATGCACAGATACTTGGTTTTGAGGATGATGACGTGTACGCATTCTTCCATGAAAGCCTGGATTTCCTTACAAGAAAGAATACGGTTGAAGATCTTTTCGCTATGGTTCTGAAGGTAGGGGAGAAGAATCTCCGGGTTATGGAACTTCTTGATTCTGCCAATACCGGTACGTACGGTCATCCGGAACCTACTGAAGTAAGGGTTACCCCCATCAAGGGTAAGGCGATAGTGGTTTCAGGCCACGATTTGAAGGACCTGGAGGAACTGCTGAAGCAGACCGAGGGCAAGGGAATAAATATTTACACGCATGGTGAGATGCTTCCCACGCTCGCGTATCCTGGGCTGAAGAAATATTCGCACCTTGTTGGAAATTACGGCGGTGCCTGGCAGGATCAGCAGAAGGAATTCGATGCATTCCCAGGAGCCATCTTAATGACTACTAACTGCATTCAGAAACCGAAAAATTCCTATATGGATAGAATCTTCACAACCGGACTGGTTCAGTGGCCTGGAGTGGCGCATATAGATGATCATGATTACTCAGCTGTAATCGAAGCTGCCCTGGCAGCTGATGGTTTCATCGAGGATGCTCCCGAGAAGAAGATCATGATAGGATTTGCTCGTAATGCAGTTCTTTCAGTTGCAGATAAAGTAATCCAGGCAGTCAAGGATGGAGACATCCGGCATTTCTTCCTGGTTGGCGGATGCGACGGGGCGAAATCCGGCAGAAATTACTATACAGATCTTGCTATGCAGATACCTGATGACTGTATCATTCTTACACTGGCCTGCGGCAAATACCGTTTCAACAAACTTCCGTTTGGTGATATAGGCGGTATTCCAAGGCTTCTTGATGTGGGTCAGTGCAACGATGCCCACTCCGCAATTCAGATAGCAGTAGCGCTTGCCGGCGCTTTTGAATGCGGCGTCAACGACCTGCCCCTTTCCATGATACTCAGCTGGTACGAGCAGAAGGCTGTGACCATACTGCTCTCCCTGCTTTATCTTGGAATCAAGGATATAAGGCTCGGCCCGACACTTCCAGCTTTCCTTACTCCCGCAGCGCTGGAAATACTTGTTGATAAATTCAATATTATGCCCACTACAACCCCCGAGGATGACCTCAAGGCTATCCTGGGCTAAAGTGAAACAGAGAAGGGGGTGGGCAGCCACCCCCTTTCCAGAGTGGAGACAGAAATGAAAATAATCAAGGTGTCCGAACAACCTGTTGCGAAGAACCCTCACAGCATTGATGTCAGGCGCGTGTACGACAGTGAACATGCTCTTTCAAGCCATCTTACCCTCAAACCCGGCGAACAGCTCATCCGCCATATCACCCCGGTTGATGTGTTTTTCTATGTGCTCTCCGGAACAGGCATCGTTGAAGTTGGAGATGAAGAGCTTGAAGTTTCCCGGGATACAGCAATAGAAAGCCCCAAAGATATTCCTCACTGCTGGTACAACAGGAGTGATGCTGACCTTCGGATTCTGGTCGTGAAAGTACCCCGTCCTACGACAGGAACAAAGCTTCTGTAAACCGCTCCCCGGTTAAATAGTATCCGGGCTTTCAAGCACCAGAAGCCTGGGCCATGTACTGGGATCCGGTACCCACGCTACTACCCCGTTCTCAGTGATCCTTACGGTCATATAATCGATATCCGGATCATCCATCTCGAAGGATGCGGTAAAAAGAAGTGCACCCTCAAAGTCGTAGACATTCCAGAAGGGATAACGGTAAGCGCCTAATCGAACCCACAGCCTGTTTTCGCTGTCAATACCAAGATCGGTAACCGCTCTGCGATAAAGGATTGGATCGAAGGTTAACTCCATACCAGACATTCTTCCTCCACCGCCCCCCATCCGTGTTGAGAATTCCTCAAATTCAGCCTCCTCAAACGCAAGCTCCTCCGGAGTTTTTTCCATCTCATCGACATTTTCATTAATCGAAATGAATTGTTCTCCATTCTGGTTGTACCCGGTGATCTTAATAGCGTCCGTTCTCGCTTCCCCTATGAACACATGCCCTGAATTATTCGAAGTGAAAATTGGGTCTTTATCCGCACCCAGACGACCGATACGTGAAGAATCAAAAACACGCATTTCTTCTGAGTATACAGTAACCGGTTCCGATGAATTCTCCATACGGGCTATTGAGTAACCCATCAGGCCGGCCTCACGATCAAAAGCAGGCAGCATACCAACGAAGGCTGAATCTCCCGCACTTCTGACAGTGAAGGGCGGTCTGGGGAAAAATCCGACTATGTTCTCTTTCCAGTTCATGGAATCGTCGAAAACGCAAATGGCGCCTCCAGGCAAGTCGGTAACAATGAAATCGTTATTTCCAAGAACAGCCATGCCCATCGGTCTCTGAAACTCTCCTGGTCCTGTGCCCTGCCTGCCGGCTGATCCGATAAATTCACCATCTGATGAAAACTGCCTTACGTTCATTGTTGACAGATCAAGGACCAGAACGTCCCCGTTTTCGTTTAGAAGCGCTTCAACGATCTGGCCGAATACGTAATTTGTATCGCCCAGTTCAACACCAATCGAAATATTTGCGGTAAGCTCCAGATGTGCTGCGTTTGTCGGATCACTTTCCTCAGTTACGCTGGTATTCGCATCGGAGCCGCTGCAGGCAAGAGAAACCAGACCGATAATCAGAACCGCTACCGCTGCAGTATTAACCATGTTTTTCATATTTAACCTTCCTGATGAGCAGATATTCTATTGTTCAGACAGAACTCTATATTCTATTAATAGTTCCGCAGAATTGCGATGATGTTGACAGATTGTAACAGTCTGTAACAGACACGGATTTTCGAATTTCGAATAATTCGTATATTAGGAAATATATGTGTTCAATTCTCTTCAATATTAAGGCAGGTTTTCAATGACGGAAGTGAATGTGAAGAAGGAGATAGCAAACAACATATCGAGAATAACTTCTGAAGGCGCCGATTACGTTGACGCAAGATACTACCTTGATGACAGTTCTGAAACACTCTTGCTTTACGATGGTGATCTTGAGGCCAACGATACAACGGTGGAGAGCGGTATCGGAGTAAGGGTTTTATGGGAAGGTGCCTGGGGTTTTTCAGCCACCAGCGATCCATCCGGAATTGATGCGTGTTTCCGGAAAGCGGCTGCGAATGCAAGAACAGCATCCAGACTTGTCAAAGTCCCCCTTTCTATGGGCGTCGGAGAAGCTGTTAAGGGTAGTTATGCGTCCCCTGTCGAAGTTGATCCTTTCTCTGTAAACCTTCAGGATAAACTGGCATTTCTTACCAGGCTTGATAATGATCTGAAGGAAGATTTTATTATCAAGAGAATGGTTTTCGTCAATTTTCAGAAGAAGAAGATACACTTTCAGAATAGCGAAGGCTCCGAGATAAACAAGGATCTAGCCTCTGTTTTCGGTACGATCATGGTCATGGCGCTGGACTCCGATGGTGAGATGCAAAGGCGCAGTATGAGCCTGTATTCAACTGGAGACGGTACTGCCGGCTGGAAAATGATGACTGATCCTGAACTCTTCGCAGGGCATGCAGTACGAGTCAAATCGGAACTGGCGGAGCTTATAAAGGCTGAACCTCTCGAGTATGGAAGAAGATCTGTGATACTGCTTCCCGGTCAGGGTCATCTTCAGGTTCATGAAACGATCGGGCATCCGCTTGAGCTGGACAGAATTCTCGGATACGAGCTGTCCTATGCTGGAGGTTCCTTCGTTGATCTTGATTCATTCGGCAAACTCAGGTATGGAAGCGATAAACTTTCTGTGAGTTCTTATGGAAGTATCGCGAATTCCCCCGGCTCATTCGGATTCGATGATGATGGAACCCCTGAGCGTGATTATCTCCTGATTGACAGGGGGATCCTTGTCAACGCTCTTACATCAAGAGCAATGGTAAACGAAGCGAACGGCAGAGCCGGCAGGGAAGTTTTCGCGCAGAGTGGAGGAGCTGCCCGTGCAACATCTTTCTACAGAGCTCCGATAGACAGAATGACAAATGTGAACATACTTCCGGGCAACGATGGCTCCGAGGAGCAGATAATTGCATCGACCGAGGATGGTATCGTGGTCGATAACCCTGTCTCCTGGTCAATCGGTTCCAACAGAGAGCATTTTCACTTCGGCTGTGAAATCGCCTGGGAAGTGAAAAATGGAGAAAAGACCCGGGTTCTTAGAAATCCCACCTACCAGGGGCATACTCTGGAATTCTACGGATCCCTTTCTGCAGTGGGAGATAAATCCACATGGATAGTAGAGCAGGTAAATAACTGCGGGAAAGGCGAGCCGAATCAGGTTATGCAGATAGGTCACGGAGTCCCTGTTATAAAATTTGATGATGTGATTACCGGAGAAAGGAAGTAGAAAATGCTGGACGCAAACATCAGGAAGATTCTGATGCAGGTAAGGGATGAAGCTGCCGAATCCGGCATTCAGGCTACACTTCAGCTGCATCATGAGAAAAGCCATCTCATGCGGATTGGCAACAATTCGGTATCACTGAACACTTCGGAAGACCTTTTGAGACTGGATATGGAAGTAACCGAGGGTAGAAAACAGGGAAGTCAGACCTACCTCGGAGCGATAAATGATGTGGATACTGTCCGGGGCATACTGAATGCAGCCAGGGAAAAAGCGAGAATGGCTTCACCTAAAACATACGATCCGATTCTTGATGAGGTTGAAACTTCGATAAGCGAAGATAGCCAGTTCGATCTGGATCTTGCAGATATTGATCCGGGCATGAAGGTTGAGGCTTACAGGAATATTATCGAGAGACTCGGAGGGCAGTACAATTTCTCCGGGTCCTGGTCCAGTGGATTGATGCAGGTGTACCTTCTTACTACGGCCAACAGAAACGAAGCATACCACAGAGGCACCGATCAGATATTCTCTATAGTTTTGAAGCATCCTCAAGCTAAATGGGAACTTACACATAACCAGACCGGCTGGAGAGCCTCGGATTTTACAGTTGATAAAACTATAGATACTCTCAGTAAGCTGATACCCGTCTTTGAGGACAATGATGGTTTTAAGGCTGAGCCAGGGGAATACACGGTTATTTTCGGACCAAGTGCTGTGGCAGAGATAATCGGCATGGCAGTTTATACCGGGCTGGCCGGAAGAAGCTGGGAGGAAAAACAGAGCTGGACTACTAAATACAAAATCGGGGAGAAAATCCTTGGGGATAAGATCTCTGTAGTAGACGACCCCAAAAATCCGCAAACTTTCATGTTCGGATTCGACATGTGCGGCCGCAGGAGGAATATCTTCCCGCTGGTGGAGGATGGAGAACTGATGAATCTTATGTACGATTCAGCTACCGCCGCCAAGTACGGAAAGAAACCTACCGGGCATGATACCGGTTCGCCAAGTATAGTGATGGATACAGGCTTCGGTCCTGCGGACCCGCTTGAAGCAGTCAAGGATATGGGTAGAGTACTGTACATTCCCGCTCTGCATTACATGAATATCCCCAGCCGAAGTAAAGGGATATTTACCGGCAGTTCCAGGTTCAATGCCGTTCTTGTGGAAGATGGGAAAATAGTATCACCAATTTTTTCATCAAGGGTAACAGACTCTTTCGGGAATGTGCTTGGAAACGTGAAGGTCATTTCATCGGTATCCGAATCCGTAAATGAATCCAACACCTACGGAAGAAGGGCTCCTGTAGCCATGAGTGTTCCTTCATACGTTGTTTCTGAAGGCGTCAAGATCACCGATTCCGCCGATTCCTTCTAAGCTTATCGGGGCCTGCCCGGCAGGCCCCGACTTCGGGAAACTGCAAATGATCAATAATGTTAAGAGCAAAGACCCGACCCTGATTGTGGGGGGAGGGCCTGCGGGTGCTTCGTGCGCCTGGAAACTTGCATCTGCCGGTATCCCCTGTATCCTTATAGACAAAGCTGTTTTTCCAAGAGACAAAGTATGCGGCGGTGCCCTGAGCACAAGGGCGGCTGAGATTCTCACCAGCTCCGGTATTCTTCCGGTTAAAGAACTTGAAGCGCTGACACTTGCCGAACACAGAACCATGTCCCTCTGGTACAGGGATGAACTCCTCCGGACCTTCACTTCACAAAGTACTCGTGTACGGATAATATCCAGAAGAAAATTCGATAATACACTGCTTGATAAAGCGGTCATTGCCGGGGCTTCCATCATTACAGGGGAGGTAGTTGTGGCTGTTGATTCATCTTCTGTAACAACCTCAACAGGAAAACGATTCTTCTTCTCAAATCTTATCGGAGCGGATGGTTACGGAAGTCTTGTCCGGAAATACATTTCCGGTAGAAGGGGCAGGGGAACGGGTTTGGGATTGGAGTATTTCATACCGCTATCCGATCTGAACGACAAACCGGAAGATATTCAGATTCACTTCGGCTATTTTCCTTACGGTTACATCTGGGTTATCCCTGACTGTGAGAAGGTCAATATTGGAGCAGGAGCTGTTGGCAGCCCTGCATCACCTTCCGATATGACCGGAGCGCTGAACGGTTTTCTTGAAGCTATGGGCATATCCTGCGATAAATACCAGCTTCATGTAGCCCCGATACCCTCCCGGGAGCTTGAGAGAAATCTTGGTAAAGGGAATATCTACCTTGCAGGTGATGCTGCAGGACTGGTGGACCATGTTTCCAGAGAAGGAATCGGTCATGCTGTAGAGAGCGGATTCATGGTAGCGGACTGCATCAGATCCGGGGGAGACCGCGGAATCTTTCTGAACAGGAAAAACTGCTGCATAAGCATCGTAAGACAGTCGATGTTCTACAGGCATCTGATCTTCAGCCCATTCACCCGCAGGATAGCCATGATGGGGCTCCGGGACAACGAAGAATATGCTCAGGGCTACTGGAACATCATCTCCGGCGTGGAATCCTACAGTGAAATGTTCAGACGGCTTCTTCAGTAAATCGATTTGGTATACAAAGCACATTAGTGCATTTCTGTTTTCATGGAAAATAGCTCTTATTCTCTTGACTTCACTCAGATAAGATTGATTATGTCCTTATTTTTCTGTGAATTCCTAGCGGTCGTTTAAGGAGCGGCCATCATCTCCTCAATTGGGTATTGTTTTAACTAACAAGATCAACCCAAACCCAAAGGAGGAAGACGATGGCCAA
>JAUVIR010000043.1 GCA_030592645.1 Candidatus Fermentibacterota bacterium
CAGTTTGATTGTGCTTCTCGCTGGCTTTGCTTTTTTAATGGCCTGCGGGGAAGATGGATCCCCGGCGGTACCGGAAGATTCGATAGGTTCCGATGTTGTTATCGAGCATGTTGAATCGGACAGGGCGTATGAGCTTATTCCCCGTACGGTTCTTTTTGGAAATCCAGAGAGAATTGGTCCCCAGCTTTCCCCTGACGGTGAGCAGATAGCTTACATCGCCCCGATCGACAGTGTTCTCAATCTATGGGTTATGAATGCTGACGGATCCGAACCCAGACAGCTCACTTATGATACAAATCGTGGCGTAACCAACTATTTCTGGGCGGAAAACGGTGAGGACATTCTTTACATGCAGGACCAGGCAGGTGAAGAAAATACTCATGTCTACAGGCTGAATGTTGAAACTGAAGAAGTAACTGATCTTACTCCTTTTGATGAGGTTAAAGCATACGTTAGCGCCATTGATCGTGATCAGCCCGACAGGATCATCATAGAAATGAACCGGAATAATCCTATGTTCTTCGATGTCTATTCCTGTAACCTTGAGACGGGTGAGCTTTCTCTGCTCCAGGAGAACCCGGGAATGACAGAAGATGGCTGCATGATTCTTGGTTACATGACCGACGAAGATATGAATATCCGGGGAATGGCTACTATAGATCCCGAGGTTGGTACGATCATCTTTTATCTTAAAGATGTTGATGCTGAGGAATGGGAGGAGTTCGTAAGCTTTTCCGCTCTTGATACAGTAAGTCCCCAGCGTTTCAGTGAGGACGGCAGAGGTCTTTACTACCAGTCCAACCTGGAATCCAACACAACGAAGCTTCTCTATCAGGATCTGGATACCGGGGAGGTGACAGAGATAGCTCACGATTCACTGGCCGATATCGGTGGTGTTTCCTTCGATCCCTTCACAGGTAAACCCAGATCTGTCAGTTTTCATTATTTGAGGAGAGATGTGCAGATCCTTGATCCTTCCATCCAGGAGGATTACGATTTCCTGGGTGAATTCAACCCCGGAGACTTCGGGATTACATCAAGGGACAACGCGGACAGTACGTGGATAGTGGTATACTTTACTCCGCAGAGCCCGGCGATATACTACCTGTACGATCGTACAACCCGCTCCATGGACTACCTGTTCAACGCTATCCCGGCCCTTGATGATTATCAGCTGGCTGAGGTTGAACCTCTTCTTATTCCAGCTCGTGACGGGTTCATACTGCCCAGTTATATGACACTGCCCCTCAAGGTCGACGAACTTCCTCTTCCCATGGTTCTATACGTACACGGCGGTCCCTGGGCCAGGGATTACTTCGGTTACGATCCCTTCGCTCAGTTGCTTGCAGACCGGGGATTTGCCGTTCTGCAGGTGAATTTCAGGGCTTCTTCCGGATTCGGTAAGGAGCATCTTAATGCGGGTAACAAGGAGTGGGGAGGTCTGATGCAGGATGACCTTACGGACGCCGTTAACTGGGCTATCGACCAGGGTTTTGCAGACCCTGACAGGATTGTAATAATGGGAGGATCCTACGGAGGTTACGCAACGCTTGCCGGAGTGACATTCACCCCCGACCTCTATTGCGCGGGAGTGGATTTCTTCGGACCTTCCAATCTCATCACTTTCAGGGAAACCGTTCCGCCGTACTGGAAGCCTATGGGCGCGATAATGGATATCAGAGTGGGTGATATGGAAGAAGATTCACTAATGCTCGAAGAACGTTCCCCTCTTAATCATGTTGAAGATATCAGGGTTCCGATGCTGATAGTTCAGGGAGTGAACGACCCAAGGGTTGTCCAGGCTGAATCCGATCAGATGGTTGCAGCTTTGAGAGAGAACGGTAACGAAGTTTACTACGTTCTTTACGAGAACGAAGGGCACGGTTTCGCTATAGAAGCGAACAGGCTTGAATTCGCAGGCAGGGTTGAGGAATTTCTCTACAACCATGTACCCGGCGTTGAATGCCAGTTGTTCGAGGAGATACCGAACTCTACTGCCATTGTCAGGTAGAGGATAATCAGTATAGAAGTGAGCCGGGGGCATTCATACCCCCGGCTCTTCTTTAAGGAACTATCTGTCAGTACGCCCTGGCGATTATTACTCTTGTATTCGTTTCCCTGCCGGTCATGAAGCACTTTCCAGTACCTTCGCGCTGCTCGAGGGGGATGCACCTCACTGTTGCTTTTGTTTCCTGCTGAAGCCTTGTTTCATCTTCTGTGCTACCATCCCACCATACATCGTAGAAACCAGGTTTGCTGACTATGGCTTCGCGGAAATCATCCAGATTCTCAACAGTATAGGTTCTGGAATTCCGCTTCTGGATCGCCTCTTCAAGCATTTCACTCTGTATTCTCTCTAAGATTCCTGGAATACTGTCCACGATGGAATCAAGCGAGATCGTGAATTTGCTGTCTCTGCCCGGTCTGTTCCTCTGGCTTGCCATCACATGTCCCTCTTTCAGGTCACGCGGTCCGATCTCAAGCCTCAGTGGAACTCCACGGACTTCCCAGTAATTGAATTTAAAGCCGGGGCTCATACCTTCGCGGTTGTCCACTTCAACGCGAACACCCTCTTTTTCAAGGACATCACTGATGCGCTCAACAACAGCCATTACCTCAGCCCTGGCAGAGTCATCCCTGGCTATCGGGACGATAACAACCTGAACCGGTGCAAGCTTTGGTGGCAGGCGCAGACCATTCTCATCACCATGAGCCATGATAACAGCGCCGACCAGCCTTGTGGATACGCCCCAGCTGGTCTGGTGGACGAACTGCTGTTCGTTGTTGCTGTCAAGGTACATTGTTTCGAACACCCTGGCGAAATTGGTTCCAAGGTAATGGCTTGTGCCGCTCTGCAGCGCCCAGCCGTTACCCATCATCGCTTCGATGGTATAGCTGTCCACAGCGCCTGCGAACTTCTCCCGCTCCGTCTTTCTTCCGGGTATTACGGGGATAGCTGCCACGTTCCTGGCGAAATCCGTGTACACATTCAGCATTCGAAGAGTTTCTTCCCTGGCATCCTTTTCATCTGCGTGAGCTGTGTGCCCCTCCTGCCAGAGGAATTCAGTGGTTCTGAGGAATGCTCTGGGGCGCATTTCCCATCTAACTACATTCGCCCACTGATTTAAAAGCATGGGCAGGTCTCTGTAACTGTTGATCCACTTGGAGAACATATGGTTAATAATCGTTTCCGAAGTTGGCCTTACAACCAGGGGTTCTTCAAGCTTCTTACCTCCAGCCTGGGTGACAATGGCCAGCTCAGGAGCGAACCCTTCAACATGCTCGGCTTCCCTTTTTATGAAGCTCTCAGGAATGAACAGAGGGAAGTACGCGTTCTTATGTCCGGTTTTCTTGAAGCTCGCATCAAGGCTTGCCTGTATATTCTCCCAGATTGAGTACCCGTAAGGACGTATTACCATACACCCGCGGACTGGGGCTGAATCAGCCAGCTCAGCTTCGCGGATAACATCCTGGTACCATTTTGCGTAATCCTTTTCTGGATTTGTAATGTTCTTTGCCATTTGTCAGCACTTCCTGTCCTGGTGTTTGTTAAGATTTCCCATCGCAAAAACTAATTGAGATTCGCAGATACTCCAAGGGCATAATTGACACTCGAAGTGCAGAGTATTACCTTTTTAGTGTAGGGGGCCATTTGCTGAGAGTGCCAAAGACAAGCAATGAAGGCCACGCCCTGATGTCCTGCTGATGCGTGACCTGTTAAATCAGGTAGACTGAAGCTGCAACAGGCCGTAATAAGACCTTTAGCCCTGTTTAAGAGACATTCTTCAGGGATATGGTCCCCACATTTTTATCACTTTAATCTGCATTGTACGGAAGGTATTAAATTGTTTTCGTTCAGGACGATATACTCTTCTGTAAAAGACAGAAATTACCGATTAATACTTATCTTCTTTTCAGTTTACACTGCGATCATGCTGATAGTTCCCCTTTCAAGGCTTGTGCCCAGAATCCCGATCCCTCTCATGTCATTTATAGTGTGTTACTTACTGTACAGATGGAAAGGCCTTCCGAGAGTCCTCCGGCCCTGGTTGTTCTACCCTCTGCTCGTTGTTTCGTACTGGCAGCTGCAGTTTGTTGTTTCCTCTCATTTTCAGGAATTTCATGGCGCTTCAATCATTGCCCTGGAAAGGAGTCTATTCGGACAATTGCCTGTAGTATGGCTTCAGGAACATCTGTATAAGGGCGGTATCGCATGGTACGATTATGTTTTTGCCGTTTTCCATTCATCTCTGTTCTTCATTCCGATAGCATTTCCGCTGCTTCTTATATTCAGAAAAGGAGTGGAAAGGATGAAGAGGGCAACCGTGGCGATAGCTCTGATCACGCTTGCCGGATATGCTACGTATGTTCTGTTTCCTCTTACGCCGCCATGGATGGCTTCCCTTGAAAATATGATCCCCCATGTTGAAAGGATTACCCTCCGGGCACTCGGAGAACTTGCCCCCGGAGGAATAATATCTTCCTTCAGCCCGAGCCCGAGGGGAGCGATGCCCTCGCTCCATGCCGGGGTACCGATACTGATACTGATGATATCCTTCCGGGAATTCCGCAGCAAAGCATGGTGGTTCGCAATTTTAGTAGCAGGGATATGTTTTGAGATCGCTTACGGTGCGGAGCATTATATTGTTGATATCATCGCGGGTCTGATTTATGCTGTAGCAGCATATCTGATTGTTTATAAATGGCTGATTCCGGATAGCCGCCTCGCGGCGAGCCGTCCAGCGGAGGTTAAGGAGACGTCAACATGAAAAAGGATATACACTCCCTGCTGCTGAAGAAGAACAGGGGGGAAAAGATAGTATCACTTACCGCATACGATTACATGACCGCCAGGCTGCAGGAGGAAGCTGGAGTTGATTTCATACTCGTTGGTGATTCCATTGCGATGGCGGTATTCGGTGAGGAGACCACGCTTGGTGCAGATCTTGATGTCATGATTGCCCATTCGAAGGCTGTTTCCAGGGGAGCTGCCAACACCCTCGTTGTTGGTGACATGCCTTTTGGATCCTACGAGCGTTCCGATTCACAGGCTGTTAAGAATGCCGTACGATTTCTCTCCGAAGGCGGCGCGGACGCTGTGAAGCTCGAGGGAGGCAACAATCGCTCCGTATCCCGCGCAGGGGCTATTATAGATTCTGGAATACCTGTTATGGGACATGTGGGACTGCTTCCTCAGTCGATAAAGCAGGCGGGAGGTTACAAAGTCGTTTACAGCGATAAACGCGATGAGCTGTTCGCGGAAGCTTTTGCCCTGCAGCAGGCCGGTGTATTCTCAATCGTTTTCGAGTGTATTGAGGAGGAACTTGCGGCTGAGCTTACCGGGAAACTCGAAGTGCCCACCATAGGTATCGGCGCTGGCAGGTACACGGACGGTCAGATACTAGTAGTGAACGATATGTTAGGCTTGTCGGGAGACTTTGAACCCAGATTTGTCAAAAAATACATTCAGCTTGAAAGTATCATTCTTGAAGCTCTGAAGAAGTTCTCGAGCGAGGTCAGAGACGGAAAATTCCCGGCCGATAGCAACGTATACCATACCAGGGAGGAAAAGTGATAATTCTGGTCGTTGGCAGCGGAGGTCGAGAGCACGCGCTTGTATGGGCATTATCAAGGTCAGGCGATCATTCTCTGATATGTGCTCCGGGTAACCCCGGAATTGCAGAGATCGCTGAGCTGTTCCCTGTGAAGGCTTCCGATATCGATGGTCTTGTGAGCCTTGCGGCAGATGAGAAGGTTGATCTTGTAGTTGTCGGTCCTGAAGTACCGCTTGTAGCCGGGCTTGCCGATGAATTGAGAGGGGCGGGTATTCCATGTTTCGGTCCCGGTGCGGATGGCGCACAGCTTGAAGGCAGTAAATGGTTCGCAAAGGAGATAATGGAATCGGCCGGAGTTCCGACCGCCAGAGGAAAGATTTTCTCCGATCTGGTTTCTGCCAGGGAGTATTTAGGTAAGGATGCATGCAAGTATGTTATTAAAGCAGATGGTCTTGCAGCCGGAAAAGGTGTATTTCTTCCGGATGATTCTGTTGAGGCGGGCGGTATTCTTGAGGAACTCTTCGCAGGGAAGTTCCGGAAATCGGATATTAAAGTATTAATTGAAGAAAGACTTGAAGGCAGAGAGGTAAGCATACTCGCTATCTGCAGCGGAGGGGAATGCGTGATTCTTCCTCCTAGCCGTGATCATAAGAGGCTTGGAGATGCTGATACGGGTCCTAATACAGGAGGAATGGGAGCCATCTGTCCTCCACCTGGAACAGGCAATTGTTCCGGAGACCATGCACGGACCAGGATTATTCTACCTGTCCTCTCCGAACTCGCATCGAGGGGAATAGACTACAGGGGGGTTCTGTACGCGGGGTTGATGATAACCGACGATGGTCCGAAGGTACTGGAGTTCAACGTACGTTTCGGTGATCCTGAGACGCAGGCGGTTCTGCCGCTTATCCTTGATGATCTGGGTGAGATCTTCAGTTCCGCAGCCGCTGGTGGCGCACTGCCGGAGCATCTTACAATCGAAGAAGGATTCTGCAGCTGTGTTGTAATGGCCTCGGGAGGCTATCCAGGTACCTACGGGAAGGGATTCCCGATCACCGGTCTGGATAAGATCGAGGATGCCGTTGTTTTTCATGCCGGTACGGCAGTGGAGAACGGAAAGCTTGTGACAGGGGGCGGCCGGGTGCTCAGTGTTGCATCCATTGGAGATACTATGGAGGATTCCCTGGATAGGACCTACAGGGAACTTGAGAAGATCGATTTCAAAGGAAAATACTACAGAAAAGATATTGGGAGGACAATCTGATGCTTGTTGGAATTCTTATGGGAAGTGAAAGCGACAAAGAAGTGATGAAGCTTACATCCGAAATTCTCGGAGACCTCGAGATTCCCTGCGAGGTGAATATAATGTCCGCCCACAGAACTCCGGACAAGGTAAAAGAGTACGCATCAAGTGCATCCGAAAGAGGTTTGAAAGTTCTTATCGCAGGTGCGGGGCTTGCAGCCCATCTGGCGGGAGCGGTAGCAGCACATACCATACTTCCGGTTATCGGGGTTCCACTTGCAGCGGGACCGCTCAATGGAATGGATTCACTTCTTTCAACCGTTCAGATGCCGAAGGGTATCCCGGTGGCAACAGTTGCCATTGGGTCGCATGGCGCCAGGAACGCCGCGTATCTTGCAGCGCAGATAATAGCCCTTGAGAATCCTGAAGTAGCAGCTCGACTGAAGGAGCTCCGCGGCTGGTGAGAACACCGGAATTTCTAATTGATATCACTAACCCTGAAGAGGAAATTGTTAAGAAAGCAGCTTCAATTCTTCTATCGGGGGGTGTTGTCATTTACCCGTCCGACACCGTCTACGGAATGCTGTGCCGCGCAGATGACAGGGTCTCTTTGGAGAGGCTCGCGACGATAAAAGGTTATGATAAACCTCGATCGTTCATCCTCATCGTGGGCGGACTCGAGATGGCAGGGAGGCTTACTTCCGGCATCGACCCGGAAGTAATGGAGATACTGAAGATCCGGTGGCCGGGGAAACTCACTGTTGTGCTTCCGGCAGGAGATGAATGCCCTAAATGGGTCAGGGGAGAGGATAATACCGTGGCGCTCCGTCATCCCGCCGATTCCCTGAGCGGGAAGCTTCTGAATCGTTGCGGTGTTCCGTTTGTCTCCACCAGTGCCAATCATGCCGGTGAAAACACTCAGCTGAGTATAGAAGCTATACCGGAAAGCATAATTGCAGGCGTAGACATGGTGCTCGATGGCGGATATCTGCCCCCATCATCCCCCTCAACGATCATCAAACTTATTCGGCACGGATAACCAGCCCGTCTTCGGGGCCGCGTCTTCGGGGCCGTCTTCGGGGCCGGGCGTCACTTCTGGTTACTTGTTAAATCTGAAATATCTATTAAACCGACAAAGAAGTCCTTCACGACTCTGCCCCCTTGAAATATCCTGGAATTTCGTATACACTATAAATATCATGGCAAGAACAATGCGGCCGGATTGGGAAGATGCTTTGCACCATATAATGGTTCGAGGTATTGATGGAAAAGGGATTTTCCTGGAAGGATCAGATAAATCTGATTTGATTAAACGATTCGAGGAGCTTGTGCCTGAGATGGACATAAATGTGTATGCATGGGCAATTATGCCGAATCATTTCCATCTTTTAGCCCGGACTGGCAATGAACCACTATTCCGCTTCATGCATCGATTACTTACTGGTTACGCTGTTTCTTACAATCATCGTAATGATAGAAAAGGATATGTTTTCCAGGGGAGATTCAAATCAATACTGGTGCAGGAGGAAATGTATTTCCTTAACTTGATGAAGTACATTCATTTAAATCCGCTTAAAGCTGGTCTTGTCACTAATTATCACGAATTACAAGAATACAGGTGGTGTGGCCACGGTTCTATTATAGGAGTCCGTAAATATCTATGGCATAATAGATTGTATGCTTTGTCCAAGTTTGGTCCAAGTATATATGATTCCATATCCCGATACATAAAGTATGTTAGTGAAGAAATAAGCAATAAAACGATGGATGAGTTGAATTTGGGTACTTACATACTTGGAAAACAGGGAATCTGTGATCTAGCGCAAGAGAATAATGGCGATAACCGGAGAGGTTGCTGCAGAGTACTGGGAAACAAAGAATTCGCTGTCAGCACTATGAACAGAGTTAAACTGATGGGTAATCGTGTTGTAAGAGATAGGGAGGATACTCATAGAAAAGTCATCAGACTATTCACATGGGTAGCCGATAATATGGGATTCTCTACTCAAGTGATCCTGGGAAACACAAGAAATCCTGAATTATCAGATTCAAGGGCACTAATCGCCTGGGTATTGTCCCATCATCTTGGATTAAGTCAGAGCGATTGTGCAGGCATTCTTAGAATGAGCAGATCTGGTATAAGAAAAGCTATCAGTACCGGTATTGAAATATATAGCGATAGTCAATTTATTAAAGATATTACTCTTTGGTAAGTGACCAGAAGTGACGCCCGGCCCCCTTACTTAATTGACTTGACAAACGGATATACTATCATGAGTGTAACTTGTGGAGGTATGATTATGAGAATGTTATTATTTGTAGTACTCTCTGTTTCCTGTTTGGCCAGTGCGGAACTTATCTTCTACGATGACTTCGAGGATAATTATATAGGTGACTGGATTTCTCAGGGTCAGTCAGGGACGTGGTGGGCTGCCGATGGCAAGGCACACGGTTCAACAAGCAGCAATTGGTCTGCGATATCACCTCCAGGAAATATTGTGCTGGAAAACTGTGTTGTGGAAGCAAGCGGTACTGCGTATCACACTATTGCCCTTTTCTTCAGACTTGATAATACGGATTCAGGTATTAATGCTACAGTATCCCCGGATCATGATATTGCAGTCATAAGGTCTGTTTTAAATGGTGTTCCAGGAGATGCTCTAGGTCTTATTTACCATGATTTCCCATCTGGAGTCTGGTACGATGTGACATTCTCTTGCAACGGCGATTCCATTCTCTTTGAAATAGATATACCTTCAACAGGAGATCACTTTTCGGTTCCCGCTATCGATCCGAACCCTCATCCAGGAGAATGCGGTCTTGCCGTTGGAGATGAATCACATGCTCAGTACGAGTGGTTCTCCATATCCGAGTTCACCGAATCCGGTGAGATTTTGCTGAATGGTCTTTCTACCGATGATGATGATCAGGGGGGATCAAGCGGTAATGGTAACTGGGCATTCGAGGCAGCCGAGGAGATCGAGTTTGGCATAGAATTGCTCAATTCCGGGGATGAGCCACTCAATAATGTATTTGCGATACTCCAGTCAATGGATACACAATTACTAGTATCCGAGGCTGTTCAGGATTACGGAACCATTCTGGCAGGACAGCCCTGCTGGAATCAGTATCCATTCCTGGTGTATGCATCTCCGGGAACACCTGAGGATGAAACCTATCCATTCAGAATTAATATTTTCGCCGATGGCGGGTATTATGAAGACCTATATTTTGACCTTCCTCTTGGAGCTGGAATGTTCTGTGATGTCGAATCGGATACATCCCCATGGGCAATGACATTCATAGAAGCCGGCTGGCTGAATAACTGGCATGTATCATCTCTGCGGAATCATACATCCGCTGGTTCCAATAGTTTTAAATGTGGAGATACCGGCGCTGGTGATTATAACAATCATCTCTATTGCGGCTTAACTTCACCATGGTTCAATCTACCTCTTGAAGGTAATCTGTCTTTCTGGATATGGATTGATGCTCAAACCTACTCGACAGCTTCTCAGGGTCTGGCGATAGACGGCGGGCTGGTTCAGCTGGGTCAATTCGATAATTGGCTTACCGTTGAACCTTCTTCTGGCTATCCATTTGATATTGTTCAGCCTACTTCCGGACCATTCGAACCGGGAACAGGTGTGTTCTCAGGCTACCAGGGCTGGCATCTGGTGAACATTGATATCCCCCTCGAAATAAAGGGTCCCCGGCAGCTCAGGTTCATTTTCGGAAGCGATGATGCCGGTACGCGTGAGGGCTGGTATGTGGATGATATCCTGGTTTCAGGTTCCACAGGTGTTGCAGAGCCCCATTCCAGACCAGAATACCTGGAATCTATTTCAGTATACCCTAACCCCTTCAGCGAATCCATATCAATCTCAGCGCAGACCGGTGATGAAGGTGAATATTCAATCAGAGTGTTCGATCTCAGCGGCAGACTTGTTTACGAGACATCGTTTTCAGGTTCAAACAGTACATATGTATGGGGAGCTACCGATATGAACGGGCATGTTCTGCCAGCTGGAGTATATACCATGCAGTTTGAAACCTTCGGGTGCCGTAGAAATATCCGCCTGGTAAAAACGTTCTGACTAGCGGGTTAGTTCATTTTCCTCTGAATGCTGTCCAGAGGGTCTTCAGCAGGCTTGGAGGATGTAGCAGAATATTTGAGTAGGCCTGGTTGGCAAGCGGACATGCGCAGGAGCCACGTCTGATGGATTTCCTTATTTCCCTGGCTTTCTTTGAATTCCATATATCCTGAAAATCGGTATTATCATCCAGTTTACCCATCTCTCCCTTGTATGCAAGTACGGCACACGGCCAGATTCCTCCGTCGGAGTTTATATGAACGTTCATCAAGCCTGCTGAACAGGGAATGACCTGTCTATTCTCATCAAGTATTCTGACAACAAGATCATAGTAGACAATCCTGAGGGCAGTCGTCATTCTGGGAAGAAGCTTCATGTCCTTCATTTTCTCTACCACTGAATCTTTGAAAGCATCCATTATTTTTCCATAGCTGTCACTGTCGGGCGTTATACCTGAACCAAGATTGAAAAATTCCTCTCTCTCCTCAGCAATCTCGTTTATATAGGAATCAACCCCCAAACTCTTCGAGTACTCGATTATTTCTCCAAGATGAGCAGCATTGAATTTGGATATAACCGTACCAACCCCGACATGGAGATTTCCGTGTTCTTTCTGCAGTTGCTTAAGCTGTTTGACAGTCTCAATCAGCTTGTTGAAATTACCCGGAATGCCTCTGATGTCGTCATGAAGTTCACCTATGCCGTCAAACGATGGTTTGATAGTCAGAACTGTTCCGGGAGCTTCCGTGTCAATCACATCAAGAATCTCATCCGTCATCCGTATTATTATGTCCGTTGAAATAGCGTTCGTTGGTATATGGATTACTGCGGGGGTCATGAATCTGCAGGCAAGCTTAATTATTTCAGGCAGATCATCCCTTAGAAACGGTTCTCCCCCGGAAACGTTGAAGAAGTAGGTCCATCCGATGGAGCGGAACAGTCTTTCAATGGTGTCTATATCCAGATCATCATCGGAATCATGCTTCCAGATGAAGCACGTTTTGCATTTTGACTGACAACTTCTTGTAACAGAATACGTTACGTTAATCGGATTTGGTGCTTTAGCCAGCCCGTACATCGCCAGCTTACTCCTTATGACACTGCCGGTCAGATGGAAGATCTGCTCTATGTGGTTCATGGATTTCGTGAATCTGCAGCGGAGCGAACCGTATACTATTGCCTGAAGGGCGTACAATCCCTCCACTATCATCAGCATGACTCTTTGTCCAAGTGCTATTACAGTAGCGACTTCAACTCCGCCCCGGACAAAACCAGAAAGAAGAAGTCCCTGAACACCCTCCCTGATACCGATGCCTCCCGGTATGAAAACCATGGCAAGCGCAATAAACCAGGAAACCGGTCCTGCAAGAAGGCAGATAGCTATCATTGCGAAAGGCTGGTCCGGTTTCACTCCGAAACCGCGGAACCAGAAATAGAGAGCCATACTGCGAAGACTCCATGAAAGCAGATGATAGCCGACGAAAATTGCCTGATGCTTGTGTGAGATATGAGGAAGGCTGTCTATATCCGTGCCGAGTTTGTGACTGAGCTTATGCATAATTCTTCTCTGGATTTTCGGTGCGAAGAGCATGATAACTCCCAGACCAGCTGAAATCCACAGAGCTATTACTACGGGAAGAGGGACATTTGCCAGCCCCAGAAATGGAAGGCCTATCAAAGCCATAATAGTCATGGCGACCATCATGTAGAGGTTTTCGAGAATGAATGCTGTTATAGCCTTTACAGGGCCAATACCGTTTGACTTAAGAAAAGTCATCCTTCCAACGACCATCCAGAGTTTTCCCGGAACGTACTGACCCATCTGCGTGATGTACCAGTTTCTTCTTACTTCACCCTTATCGATCTTGGGCACCTTCAAGGCATCAAGGATCTTTCGCCAGGCAGCGGGAGCGAAATAATAACCAAGTATCAGAGAGAAAAAGGAAAGTGCAATCATTGGAAGGCTGGCGCTCTCCCTTGAAGTCTCCCAGAAACTAATAAGCGCGGGCTGCCATTTTGGCCAGAGTTCCAGTATGAAGTATAGAATAGCTGTTATCAGGAGGATAACACCACCCCATGTGGTAAGTATATGAAAAAGCTTTTTACGGTCTCTGGTCATTCTGCTGTTTTCTTTCTCAAGCATCTGGATGTTATATCAAGCACGATAATCAGAAATGCGGACAGTAAACCTGCAATCGATAATATAAGTCCGGTTGTGACATCGGATGAATCGAAAATGTATTCTACTTCATGCTGCCCAGAAGGCACAATAACACCCCTTTGCCAGTGATTTGTCTGTATCATAGAGGCTGGTTCCCCATCTATAAGTACCGTCCACCTCGGATACCACGTATCGGCAAGAACGAGCAGACCATCCTCGGGATTGTCAGTTTGGATAGTAACCCTGTGAGGTTCGTCAATAACTATTGAAGCTTCCGCTTGTGCAGTGTTGAGCATTTCAGGCAGCTCCGGACTCTCGTAAAGGATAGCTATCTGGCGTGGATCGATGCCGCCTGACAGGAGGTTCAGACACTGATTCTCAGAGAGTTTCATCCAGGATTCAGCAAACCATACCCTTGGAAGGGATTCAACTGGAAGGAGAGCTTCCAGTGTATCAACATAGGAAGGATCTGAAGTGGATGTCTGCTCAATAAGATAGTCTCTGAATTGCGCATAAGTGAGATATCCGTCCTGAGTCTGGAGGACCGAGAACGCAGTTTGGCGGATTGCCGCGATTCCACCGGATGAGATCATGGCCTGGAGGTCGTCAGCTACAGCTGTTTTGGCAGCATGGTAACCGCTCACCGATCGGATATGCAGGGGAACGAACTCATTTCCGCCCGGTAGAAGCCTTCCGGATCCTGTCGCGACGGCTAGATCACTGTTATGCATAAAAAGAGAATCAGCACTTGTTTCGTTAAGATAGAACTGAAAATCTCTGTTCAGCGGTATAACTTCAGCTGCTATCAGAATTGAAAGGGTTACTCCGGGTATTACAATGCCTGCTTTACCTCTGTTTCTGAAATAGATGAATCCCGCCAGTATAAGAGCAGCTGCAGCAGCTTTCAGGAAATCCGGTGATGCGATATCCAGTCTTCTGTTTACTACAGAGGCGTATCCTGAGGCATGAGGATTCCCCATTCTGGCCCACCATCCGGATTGCAGACCGGGTAGTAATGAATCAGCAAGCAGGAATATCAATATGCATACACCTGCAAAAACAGAAATACCGACCAGAAACTTTCTTCCTGGAAAACGTTCGCTCCTGAAAATTGTATCGAAACCGGGTCCGGCAGCCAGAGCGATGGCGGAGGTTGTCAGAAATGCTGCCATATGAGGAGCTCTCAGTTTACGGAGGAAGGGCACGATGCTGTAAAGCACTTTGAACACAGGTGTGTAACCACCCCACGATATAAGCAGTCCTGTCACCATGATGCCCAGTAGAGGCCATCTGTACTTTTTCGAGAAACCAAGGAATGCAGCAAATGCCAGCAGAAAGACCAGTATACCGGTGAACTCACTGCTGAGCCGCAGTCCGAGTCTACCAAAATACAAAGGAACTCCGGAGACTGTACTGTCTGGAAATCCGTGGCGGTAACCGAAAAGATGCGGGAACAGCATCGTAAGTGTTTCCTCAGGAGGCAGCGAATAGCTTGAAGCCTGGTCGAGGGACAGATCACTTCCTCTTGTAGAGTAATGTGAGAAATTGTATCCAGGCAGGAGCTGAACGGCTCCTATTGCTGCTGCAAGGATCAGGATAACCGTTATTCCGATTGCTGCGCTGCCAAGGTTCTTCCATCTGGATCCTCGATTAGAGAATACTCGGAAACCGAGCCAGATAATCGCAGCTCCCACAGAATACAGAACCATCTGCGGATGGCTGGAAAGGGTCTGCATACCTATTGCTATGCCGCCGATTGCGATGAATTTTCCTCTTCTTGTCTGCATCCACATTTCGCATGAATACAGCAGCAGCGGTAGAAAGCTCCAGCAGATGATCTTACTGCCGTGCCCGGCATAGAACAATGTATTTGACCAGGCTGTAACAGCGTAAGCAATGGAACCTGCAATTCTGCCCCACCTGCTTACTCCAATTGATCCGAGGAAAAGCCATGCGAATATTCCACCGAGGAGCATCTGAATGGGAAAGAGAAAACGAACCATACCCTCTACACCTGTAATAAGTAAAAGCAGACCTCGAACCGGGTAGAAGACTGGTGCAGAGAATGACGAGTAAAAAGGAATTCCGCAGAATACGTACGGATTCCAGTGGGGAAGACTGCCCTCCTGCAGAGATTCTGCTGTGTATGTGAAGAATGGATATCCCTGGCTTACAGTATCGCTGAGCTCTCCACCCGGCAGTTTTCCGGACGTAAACACAGTTGAATACGTTATAATTACCGCAGGAATCAAGAAAAACAGGTACCCGGTTCTTTTCGGAAATGAAATCACTGCGGCTTCCCCTCTCCGAAGAGCTTAAGTTTTCCAGTAGATACAAGAGCAAAGACAACCTCTATTATAGATAATATCAAACGTTGTCCGACTATGACTGCGAGAACAGGGCCCGCGGCACCAGAAGGAGCTACAAGGGCTACCGCAGCCGCTTCCCTGACACCGATTCCTCCGGGAACCAGAAAGACAATATATCCAGCGAGCCATGACAGCGGAGCAGCTGCACAGCAGAGAAGGAGACTGATATCTGAAACACCGAAGCCCTTCAGCCAGAGGAAAAGTGCAAGTCCGCGAAGCCACCATAGACCCGAGTAAAAGATAAGAAGTCTTAAGGAATCGACTAATCCCGGTAAAGGTAATTCCTCAGGAATTCGACCATGTTTCAACCTGTACAGCCATTTCTGAATGGGGGTGAGCAAAGGAATCACAAGAAGTGAGAATCCCGCTGCCAATACCGCATACTTCAAGCCCGAATGCGAAAAGATCGCATTACCGGATATGATAGCTGGTATCATTGCAGTCAGACCTGCTCCAGCAGCTGTATACAGCAGTTCGAGAAATGGAACGCTTGTAGCCCTGAATCCGGCAAGACCCCGGGATTTCAGAAAGGCAGCCCTTCCGGCGAAAAGCCATACTTTACCCGGGATATACCGCCCAAGTTGAGACATGAACCAGGCAGCGCGGAGTTCCTTAGATACGGTTTTACTTCCTGCGGCATGTGACAGAACTATCCAACCTGCCGGAATGATGAAGTAGGAGAGACCAAGCAGTATGGCCGAGGTGCAGATAAGAAACCAATTTAAGTGCCAGCTGAAGCTGCTGATCTGCTCAAACCAGTTCTCAGCATTGACAGTAATGATCCATGCGGCGGCTGCAAGGAGAAGTACTGCACCTGTTCTGACCAGCCACTTCACCCGGGTTTTCATACAAGAAGTAATCATCCTGGCAGAATCCTGTTCTCCCGATACCAGGACACAGTTTTATCTACGCCTTTCTTCACGTCATACTCCGGATAGAAACCTGCCTTCTCGGCTCCGGATATGGAGACAAAGTGATCGGTCCCAAAAAGCTTGTATTTGCTTTCAGATAGCGCACGGGGACATAGTGGACCAAGTTTCAGAGCAAGGAAAAAGAAAAGTCTGGGAACCGGTAGTATTTTAAGTTTAATACCCATTGATAATGCTGTTTTCAATATGAAATCTCTGAATTTGAGAACCTCAGGTCCGCCGATATTGTAAAGTCCTCCATTGAGGCAACCACCTGGAATTGAGGCTTCAACAGCTCTGCATACATCCGCGCAGTATGTCGGTCGGATACTGGCACCTTCAGATCCGATCAATGGAAACCAACCTTTTTGAACCTGTTTGAAGAGCTCCAGTTTATGCATATCGCCCGGTCCATAGACGAAATCGGGGCGAAGAATGGTAATCATGTTCCTTTCGCTCAGTGGATGTTTACGCAAGGATACTTCAGCTTCCATCTTTGTTCTCTCATACACACCCCATGGATCATACGGTGCGTTCTCCGGAACATCCGAATGAAGTCCAGAGACTCCCGGAGTGCTTAAATGTATCAAATTAATCCGATGCTTTTCGCAGAAATCTGCAAGAACTATAGGAAGCGTTGAGTTTGAATTAGTTAACTTTGCGGTATCCACACCGGGAATTCCCAGTTTTCCAGCAGCGTTAACAATCACGTCCGTATCATCGGGCAGAGATGTCTCGGTTAAGTTTCCCGCTTTTGACTGTATGTGCCCCGCTACAGTATGACCGCAATTGAGGAGATGATCCTGAATTGATGAACCTATGAATCCTCCTGCACCGGTAACAAATACCTTCATTTCAATACATCCATGAGTCTCCCTGCATATGCTGTCCAGCTGAATTCTGAAGCTTTCTCATCGATTCTGCTACTGAGATCAGGATCATTGGATAACTCAATTCCGGATAGAATAGCTCTCGAAATACTCAAGGGTGAACGGGGTTCCGCAAGAAAGCCGGTGCTCCCCTGCTGCAGAAGCTCAGGAAGCCCCCCTGTGTCAGTCAGAACAAGAACCCTCCGAAATGCGATAGCTATCTGTGCGACTGCGCTCTGTGTTGCATGCCTGTAGGGAAGAGCAACTACATCGGATGCTAGAAAGTACTTCGCAACCTGGTTATCCGGAACGAATTCGTCTATCCATCTAACTCGGCCGGAAAGTTCCTCCGATGTGATGGCCTTCATTATTTCAGAACTGTCTGAATAGCATTCCCCCACAATAAGAAGAGAAATTTCATGAGGTAGGTGTTTCATAGCTTCAATAAGATCCATGAGTCCTTTGTAAGGTCTTATCAGGCCGAAGAAAAGAATAATCTGTGCATCTGCATTGTATCCCAGTTCCCGCCTTGCACCGGTGCTGTCCAGATCACTGTTCAGGTACTGGTCGTACAGAGGAAGATAAAGTTTGAGAGTATCTGATCTTTGGTCAATGGATTCAACTATATCCATATCAGAAGTGCTGTGGGTCACCAGCAGATCCATCCGCTTAATGAATCTGGAGGTTAGTTTACGACTCAGGAAAAAGCTTTCGTGAGGGAGAACATTATGGCAGATGGCGGCAATCCTGGTGTTTCGGGGTATTGAATTCAGCAGTGCCGGAGCGAAGAAGGGATGCCACCATTGGACAATAACCCAGTCGAAAGAGTTTTTTATGAAGAAGCGTCTGCCCAGGAGCCATCGAATCGGATTGCACGAATCAAGTAATCTGCCGGCATTGAAATATCTATGATTTCCTGGGGGCTCCATCTGTGAGGCGCCGGGAAAAAGAACGGATGGATAAAGCCTTCTGAACGAAACTGGAACGAAGGTATGTTCCGGATAGCATTCGACAAGTGTTTCGTACAATCTTGCTGTGAACTGGGCTATACCCCCTCTGAAGGGGGGAAAGGGTCCGACAAGGGCTATCTTCATTTCTTCTCGCCGCTGGATTCAGCTTTCTCCAGTATTACGAATAATTTCCTGCCGGAGAGTTTGAGAAGCATTTCCCCAAGAAGACCGAGGGATATGAACTGGAATCCAACTACCAGAAGGAGTACACCGAGCAGCAGCAAAGGCCTTCTGCCTATGGGTTCCCCGCCGAACCAGAGAACGGTCATGTATGCGGATATCCCGAATCCGGCAAGTGTAAGAAGCGTCCCTATGGCTCCGAAGAAATGCAGAGGCCGGTAGGAGTACCTGTGCAGGAAAAGAACTGTCAGGAGATCCGAGAACCCCCTGAAGAAACGGGCAACTCCATATTTCGTCTTTCCATATTTCCTTGGTCTGTGGTGCACCACTTTCTCGCCCACTGAGAAACCCTGCTGTGCTGCAAGAACAGGTGTATATCGATGCATTTCTCCATAGAGTTCCAGATTCTTGATCACGTTGTTCCTGTAGACCTTCAGCCCGCAGTTGAAATCATGGAGCTTCACGCCTGTTGTGAGTTTGACCGTGAAATTGAACAGTTTCGAAGGAAGAGTCTTGCCTGCCGGATCCTTCCGGTTCTTCTTCCAGCCGCTTACAAGATCGTAGTTCTTCTCCTCCATGAGGCTTATCATCTCGTTTATTTCGGACGGATCATCCTGAAGGTCGGCATCCATTGTCACCACGTATTTGCCCGATGATTCAGCGAAACCAGCGGCAAGAGCTGCAGCTTTTCCCTGGTTGCTGTTCAGTTTGAGACCCTTCAGAGGGAATCGGGAGGAGAGTTCAACGATGTGTTCCCAGGTTCCATCAGTGCTTCCATCATCGATCACAATGATTTCATACAGCACATCCTTCATGCATTCACTGATCTCCCGCACAAGCTCGGATATACTTTCTTTTTCGTTGAATGCCGGAATCACTATAGAAACATCCGGGTTCCTGCCGCTCTTTTCCGTAACCAAGTTCATCACCCCTTTAGTTATTCCCGGCATTCGGGACTGTTAGAGGAATACTCAAGAAGTTCATCTGCTTCCGCTCCATCTCTCATGTGGAAGTAGGTGAATCTTGTCAGCCAGTCTCCAAGAGAAACATAAGTACTTTCATCGGTCCTGATAAGAGTATCCAGGTGTGTATGGCCGGTGATGATGATATCAATACCTTCATCGAATTTCTCATTGATCCATTTCTGCGTCCCGGATGGTATTCTATCCAGGTCACGCCTGAGAATTCTCTTGCTGGTATCTGAGAAATATCTCGCGAGAAATGTACCCAGATCCGGATGAAGAAGATAGAACAGGAACTTGCTTATCGTCGATCTGAGGACAGGCTTCATCAGCTTATAGCCGATATCACCCGGTCCAAGCCCGTCGCCATGAGAGAGAAGTACCTTTTTACCATTGAGATCAAGTATCAGATATTCGTCCGGATGGATTATGGCTCCAGTCGATTCAACGAAATGCTTTCCGACCCAGAAGTCGTGATTTCCCGGAATGAAATGAAATACCCAGCCCTTATCCGTCAGTTTCCTTATCGAGGAGATACATCTTTCGTATCCGGAAGGGACTACAGTTCTGTATTCAAACCAGAAATCGAAGAGATCTCCCAGTATCCAGAGCTCCCCAGGATCGAATGAATCATGAAGATAATCCAGGAAGGAAATGAATGTTTCCCGGCCGGGATGACACTCCGGTTCCGGAAAAAGATGAACGTCGCTCAGGAAGAATCTATCCACTATTCCCCGCTCTGGATTTGTATCAGAAGCCTTGAAGGCGCTCCAAAACCATTTTCCGAGAAGACCTCACCGTCTGAAGTCATAATAAGGCAGGAGGGCAGAATACTGGTATCGATAACTTCCATAACTGCTGAGTCGGCCAGGAATACCGGCAGAGACATCTCCATATTGTTTACAACCCGCTGCGCATGGTTGCGTGATTCATGGTCCGGCTGCAGCGGGATTACATGATAAAGAGAATCAAGTGAAGCCAGAAAAAAGAGATCCTCCTGCATCTCATCGTATTTTTCGAGAGGAAGCCAGTAATACAGGATCACATCAGTCCCGGGAAGAGCCTGTACCGTATCTCCTGTGGGTGCAATGAGAATACCGGGCAGCTGTACGGTAAGTGGAGCTATTGAGGTTGAGTCTATAGCACCCGATACAGTTTCCTCCGTTCTCTCATCGCAGCCGCAGATAGGAATCAAGACAATCATAACCAGAACAATCATTCTTTTCATATTAATGTCTTTCCATAGTAAAAATTGAAAACAGGTCGACAGGCCAGGACTCAGAGTTCTGCGAATGTATGAGAACCAGTGCCCCGGAATCATGCACATAAGAGGTGAAACGATGGTTCTGAGGGCTCACTCTACCCGCACCCGGCGGAATACTGATACTCAATGGCGAAACAATCCTTACGAGAACATCACCTGTTTGCACATCTCTCGCTGTAATAAGTTGAAAAGGGTATAGATCATGCGTCCCGAAAGCTACGCAGCCGGGAAGCGGAGAATCAATCCCATCATACATCCACCAGCTGCCGGGCCAGGCAGAATCGGTTGTAGAAAGTTCCGATGCATGAATTGCGATCTCTTCAAGGTTTGTGAATGTGGTCGCTGGTTTTCTGAAAAGTACAAGCATCGAAGAGAGAAGCAGAAATGCGATTACAGGTGGTAATAGCCTGTTGATTGTCGAATAAGGTCTCTGCAGATCATGCATTTGCCAGTATGCTCGAAACCGCGGTCTGCAGTTCAAAGGGAGCCTCATACTGCATGAAGTCCCTCATGGATGTCTGAATGTTTGCAGTCTGCCGGAAGAACTCGCGGCAGTTCGGACATTCGTCCATATGATCCATAAGGGGTTTTTGCTGTTCTGCAGCCAGCTCCCCCGAGATGTAATCGTGCATGTTTAAATGAGCATCCTCACAGGTCATGTTAACTTCCCCCCATAGCTACGTTCTTCCAATCGGCAAGTAGATTCCGCAGTATTAATCTGCCTCTGTGTATTCTGGACCTCACTGTACCAATCGGAATATCAAGAATTGTTGCGATATCCGCATAGGAAAACCCCTGTACGTCGCAGAGTATCACGGTGTCCTTGAACTCATCGGGAAGATCTTCGATAGCTCTGGAAATATCTTCTTTAAGAAGATTATCCAGGCATTTGACACTGGGGTCGGGGCCGTGCTTTCTCAACTCCGAAATATCTTCCCTGGCCATCTGTTCTATCCATTCCCCGGCCATGCTGGCCGGTTTCCTGCTCATTCTCCGGATTCTATTCAGAAACGTATTTCGCATTATCGTAAACAACCATGCTCCCGCATTTGTTCCTATGGAGTATTGCTTTTCTGATTTCAGCGCATTCAGATAAGTATCCTGGACAAGATCAGATGCATCTTCGCCGTTCTTGCAGAGGTGCATCGCGTATCCATACAGTCTGTCAAGATGGCAGAGGACTTCCTTCTCAAAAATCTTTCTCCGCTTGCTTTTCATGTTACTCCAAGTAGATGATTTCCGTTGCTTGTAAACTAGCAAACGAATCACACATATGCCAATAGGTTACTGCCGGGTACAACCTGTAGTAGTTCCCCCTTGCCAACAGCACAAAATATTGATAGTCTACCCCTGTCGAAGGGTTTTATCATTCGCCCATTTGATCAGGTATCCTTGGCAGTTTAAGTACCTATTTATAGTGAAAACGGGGACGAAGTTTAAGAAATGCAGATTATCCCTTGATTTCTAAAATATCTGCATGGAATTTCCCCCATTCAAGGGGCGGGAGGGCGTAGTTGGCGGAGTTCCACCTGCAAAGTGATCTATTTTCAGAGACGGAAAGCAAGGAACAAGTTGCTGAAGTAGACCACCCTTCATCAGGTTTCAGCGGCCTGATCGAGCCCCAATTCAGTAAAAATGCACACTTTGTTCTTAAGAAACGTTACCTGAAGAGATCGGCTTCCGGGGAAATTCTTGAGGAGCCATCGGACATGCTTCTTCGTGTTGCTGAAGCAGTTGCATCGGCAGAGGAGAAGTTCGGGAACGATGTTCAGGAAATGACGATTACATTTTACAATTTGATTGCGAAAAAGGAGTTTCTTCCCAATTCACCCACACTTATGAATGCCGGGCGGGAACTGGGCCAGTTATCAGCATGCTTCGTTCTTCCGATTGAAGACAGTATGGAAAGCATATTCTCCGCTGTCAAGAATACTGCACTGATTCATAAGAGTGGCGGGGGAACAGGATTCTCGTTTTCTAAGATACGCCCTGTAAACGATACGGTAATGTCAACAAAGGGTGTTTCCAGCGGTCCGATATCCTTTATGAATGTTTTTGATAAAGCCACCGAAACTGTCAAACAGGGCGGAGTTCGCCGGGGAGCGAATATGGCGGTTCTCAGAGTGGATCATCCGGACATCGACGAATTTATTAACGTTAAACGCAACATGGATAAGCTGAACAATTTCAACCTGTCTGTTGCAGCTACCGATGAATTCATGGATGCTGTTGAAAGGGGCTCAAAGTACAATATCGTCAACCCCAGAAACGGCGAGGTAATCGACTCTAAAGATGCAAATGAAGTATTTGATGCAATTGTTGATTCCGCATGGAATTCAGGGGAACCTGGCTTGATCTTCATTGACCGCATGAACGATGCGAACCCGACTCCGCATATTGCAGAGATTGAAGCTACGAATCCATGCGGTGAGCAGCCGCTGCTTCCGTATGAAGCATGCAATCTGGGCTCTATCAACGTTTCTATCATGACAGACAGGAGCGAAAGCGGCAAATTCAGATTGAACTGGAACAGGCTTGAAACAACTGTGAAAACTGCAGTAAGATTTCTGGACGATGTCATTGAGATCAATCGCTATCCTCTTCCGGAGATCGCTGAAATGGTGGCAGGTAACCGGAAAATCGGTCTTGGTATCATGGGCTTTGCCGATCTTCTATTCAAGCTGGAGATACCATACGATTCCGAGGAAGCACTGCTGTTCGCCGAAGAACTTATGAGTTTCGTTGCGGAAAAGGGAAGAAAAGCAAGTATTGATCTGGCCAAGGAGAGAGGACCTTTTCCGAATTTCACGGGAAGTGTATATGATAACAAACATATGCCTCCGCTGCGTAATGCAACCGTCACCACAATAGCTCCAACCGGTTCGATCAGTATCCTTGCAGGGTGTTCAGGTGGTATTGAACCTGTATTTGCTCTTGTTTTTACAAGATCCAATCTTCTGGATGAGAATGATGAACTGCATGAAGTAGTACCCGAGTTCGGGAGAATTGCAAGGGAGCGGGACTTCTTCTCAGAAGATGTTTTTGCGCAGGTTGCCCAGAAGGGGACCTGCCAGGGAATTCTGGAGATTCCAAGAGATACTCAGAGGCTGTTTGTCACGTCTCATGATATCTCTCCTGCATACCACGTAAGAATGCAGGCAGCTTTTCAGAAATACACGGATAACGCTGTTTCAAAAACAGTGAATCTTCCGGAGAACGCTTCGCGCAAAAGTGTTGCCGAAGTGTTTAAACTATCCCGAAGACTCGGGTGCAAGGGTATTACGGTCTACCGGGATAAGAGCAGGGATAAACAGGTTCTTAACCTTGCTAAATCCAAGGAAGCTGAAAAGGCAGACGATATTGCTTTGCCATCTGTTCCCATCGGTCCGCGTGACAGAGGAGACGTAACATCAGGGATAACAAGAAGAATCAGAACCGGGTGCGGTAAACTGTATGTGACTATAAACATGGATGAGAATGGCCCTGTTGAGCTGTTTTCGCAGATGGGGAAAGCGGGCGGATGTGCCGCCAGCCAGTCCGAAGCTATAAGCAGGCTCATTTCACTTGCCTTGAGATCCGGCATCAGACCAGAGGCTATAGTCAAAGAGCTTAAGGGAATCAGCTGTCATAGAATCGTATGGCAGGGCGGCAACAGGATTCTTTCATGTGCTGATGCTATAGGCCAGACAATCGAGTGGTACATCGATGAAAAAATGAGTGTATTATCCATGAATAATTCGGACACCATTCAGTCTATTGAACCTGTACAGGAAGAGGGGAAAGCAGATATAATTGATGCCGACTTGAACGATGACGAGGTTGCTGAAAACCTTGCTGGAGCATGCCCCATGTGCGGAGGACCTCTCAAGTACGAATCTGGGTGCGTGGCATGCGCTCTCAATTGCGGCTACTCGGAATGTGGTTAATCACCCCCTTTTCTTTTCAGATATCTATCAGATCGTAAACCGATCATCAGTTTTGACCTGCAGCGGGCTTGCATTTCACCTGCTATTTTTATTAGACTTCCGGTTCAACCGGAATCAGTGAATTACAATATTGAATGGAGGAACTGTGGAGAAGACAATCAAGGACATAGAAAAAGGAGAGGATCTGATCAGAGTCGAGCTCTCCGAATTCAAGGGGAATCAGTACGTAGGAGTCAGAATTTACTATATGGACGATAGAGGAGACTGGAAGCCGACCCGCAAGGGACTTACATTGGTTCCCGACGTGATGGTCCAGGTCCGTGATGCGTTAAATCAGGCACTTGAAGACCTGGGGTAGATTTCCAGTAAGCTGATTCAGTACACAAACAGTTCTGAAAGAGTGATAATGCAGAGCATTCATTTTGAGAAGATATCCTCTGAAACAAAATTAAACAGAATGCACGTGGCCGCCGTTGCTGCCCTGCTTGCAGACGGAGCTACCATACCTTTTATTGCGAGGTATCGAAAAGAAGCTACTGGAAGTATGGATGAAGTTTCCGTCATGACTGTACGGGACAGACTGGAACAGCTTGAAAAACTCGATGTGAGACGGCAAGCCATACTGCGCTCACTGGATGAGCGGGAGCTTCTAACAGCCGGGTTAAGCGAGAAAATCGGTAAAGCAGCCACTCTCACCTCTCTTGAGGATATCTACCTCCCTTTCCGCCCGAGAAGAAGAACCAGAGCCACAAAAGCACGGAAGAAGGGGCTGGAACCCCTTGCGCAGAGGATATTGCTTCAGAAGGGTGATGATCCTTTCCAGTATGCCCTCGAGTATCTGGATTCCGAAAAAGGTGTTGACACTGCAGAAGATGCTGTCTCCGGTGCCCGGGATATTATTGCCGAAGATCTGGCGCACAACGCACAGATCAGGGACCCGATGCGAAGGCTTTACTGGAGTACCGGCACCTATGAGTGTCGAGTGATTTCAGGTATGGAGCAGGAAGGAGCAAAATTCAGGGATTATTTTGAGTGGAATGAACATGTGCACACTGCTCCATCTCACAGGGTTCTCGCAATGCGCAGGGGGGAAGAAAAAAAGTTCCTCTCGCTGAGAATAACAGTTTTATTCGAGAGAGCTCTGGATATCATTATGCCGGAGGTATGCCTGAACCCGGATACCACGGAGGGGAGAGTTATATCTGAAGCGGTATCGGATGGTTTTCGCAGACTTCTTGCACCGTCGATGGAGACGGAGACCCGGCTTAAAAGTAAGGAAGCTGCCGATAAAGAGGCAATAAGGGTGTTTGCCTCCAATCTTAGAGAGCTTCTGCTCGCGGCGCCGCTGGGCCCGAAAGGTGTTCTTGCCGTTGACCCGGGTTTCAGGACAGGGTGTAAGCTTGTGTGTCTCAATTCACAGGGTTCGGTTCAGCGCAGCACGACGATTTTCCCCTTCATGTCAGAATCTAAAAAGTCAGAGGCTGTGAAAACCGTTATCGAACTGATAGACAGATTCGAACCGGAATTCATAGCGGTTGGTAACGGTACTGCCGGAAGAGAGACCGAAACATTCCTGAGAGAAGCTGGTCTACAGAAGGAAGTTAAGATCATCCCGGTAAATGAGAGCGGCGCATCCATCTATTCAGCCTCCCAAGTTGCCAGGGAAGAGTTTCCCGACTTCGATCTTACAGTCAGGGGAGCTATCTCGATCGGGAGAAGGCTTCAGGATCCTCTGGCAGAACTTGTTAAGATCGATCCAAAGTCAATCGGAGTTGGTCAGTATCAGCACGATGTGGACAGCAGGAAACTCAGAAAGGCTCTTGACGACACAGTTGAAAGCTGTGTGAACAGCGTTGGAGTTGATCTTAATACCGCAAGTCCCCAGCTTTTATCATACGTATCCGGTCTGACTGAACGGGTTTCACGGAATATTGTTAAATGGAGCGAGGAAAACGGGGCATTTCTCAACCGCCGGCAGCTTCTTAAAGTTTCTGGTCTCGGTCCGGCTGCATTCGAGCAGTCCGCAGGCTTTCTTAGAATCAGAAACGGGCAGAACCCGCTGGACGCAAGCGCTGTTCATCCTGAAAGCTATTCCGTGGTGGAACGGATGGCCGGATCGAAAGGACTGAGTGTCGCGGAGCTGATATCGTCGAAGAGCTCACGGAAATCGATAGATCTGAAAGTTTTTGTCGACGGGAAAACCGGTCTTCCTACTCTGCGCGATATCATGAAAGAACTGGAGAAACCGGGCAGAGACCCCAGGAAATCTTTCCAGGTGTTCAGTTTTGCTGATGTCCATGATATCAAGGATATTGAGGAGGGCATGATACTTCCGGGCATAGTGACCAATGTTACAAATTTCGGTGCTTTCGTGGATTTAGGAGTACATCAGGACGGACTCGTTCACATAAGCCAGATGGCGGACAAATTCGTGAAAAATCCTGCGGATATAGTCGCTGCAGGCGAACAACTCATGGTCAGGGTTTTGCAGGTGGATGTGAAGAGAGGTCGAATATCCCTCTCCATGACCGGAATTTCAATCTAGAAGCGGTGGGGGAGCAGTTCGCCCAGAGTGTAATGCCTGATAGAATCTGGTGTCGCCAGTATAACAGGAAAATCATCATCGCAGAACTCGGCTAGTATCTGCCTGCATGCGCCGCAGGGAAGAGGGTCAGCGTCTGGAGAGTATATCAGTATTC
>JAUVIR010000040.1 GCA_030592645.1 Candidatus Fermentibacterota bacterium
GGAGCTCCAGGAGAAGAAATGCTAACAACTCATGATCTACGCCTTGAATTCCTTGAGGAAGTACCGTTGAAAGAAGTGTATGAATATTCAGAAGAACTATAGAGCATGCAGAACAAACGAATTAAGCCGACTTAGCTTGCAATGGGTAAGGGTAGTATAGCGGCTTATTCGAAGCGTTAACCCTTGACAAAACCAAAGGTATGACAAATGGTATTACCGGAGGTGAATTGCATGAGTACTGCAAAGATAGCTATCAGCATGAATAAGGAAATGCTCCATCAACTTGATGATCTTGTCTCTAAGGCAGAGTTCCCCAGCAGGAGCGGAGCCATACAGAAGGCACTTCGTGAAATGCTTGAAAGGAAGTATGGCAACCGTCTTGCGCGGGAATGCGCAAAGCTGGATCCTGAAGAAGAAATGGCTGTAGCTGAAGAAGGTATGAATAGTGAGCTTGGATCATGGCCGGAATACTGAGAGGTGATATTCTCTGGGCTGATCTGAACTCTACAATCGGGCATGAACAATCCGGGAAAAGACCTGTACTGGTTCTCAGCGATGATGTTTTCAATGACCGCTCGGGTACAGTAATTGCTGTTGCCCTGACTAGCAGAGAGCCCAGGGCAGGATTTCCTCTAACCTTTGAATTGTCAGATGCATCACTCCCGAAGAAATCATGGGTCAAGATCAGCCAGATCAGGACTCTGTCGATCAAGCGTATCGGCAAGAAAATCACCAGGATATCTCCAGAGGAACTTACTGCAATTCTTTCTGGTTTGAATGAGATTATTGGGGGTTAACCATCAAATGCAGCAGAACTGCAAATCTGAGTATTGGCGTTCATGTTATTGCAGTCTGCTGATTTATAGCGTTAGCACACTAGAAGGGATTGACAAACAGTATCATTATTGATACTATACTCTATGGCGAAGATAGAACAGTTGATAAAAAGAATGAAGGATAATCCAAAGGGTGTTCTTTTCTCGGATTTATGTAAGGTTTGCAAATACTATTTTGGTGAACCCAGGCAATCCAGATCAAGTCATCAAGTTTACAAAACACCATGGCAAGGCGATCCGAGAGTGAACATACAGAATGAGAAGGGCAAAGCAAAAGCTTACCAGGTTAGACAAGTTCTTCGAGCCATAGAAAGGTTGAGTGAAAAAGATGCCATTGAAGAATGATCTTTACACATACAGAGTGACATGGTCAGAAGAAGATCAAGAGTATGTTGGTCTATGTACAGAGTTCCCCAGCTTGAGCTGGCTTACTGAAACCCAGGAAACAGCTCTAGAAGGAATAAGACAGCTTGTGGCCAATGCTCTCTCTGATATGAAGAAGAATAAAGAAAAAATACCAATTCCAATTTCAATCAGGAAATACAGCGGGAAGTTCATGGTGCGGATTCCTCCCGAAGTCCATCGCAAACTTGCTGAAATTGCAGCAGAAGAGGGAGTGAGTATCAACCGATTGGTAAGCGCAAGATTAGCAAAATAAAAGTGCTAACAATCGCATCAACACGGACTAGCAAGCTGCACCGCTTTGCATCAAGGTTTGTGCTAGGTTATGCGAGACGTTAAGCAGACCACCGAGAGAGGATCTTACTTGAGAATAGCAAGAATTGGTTTTATTCTTGGACTGCTGATTTTATGTGAAATGAACATAAGTTGCAGTGATCACAATGAATCAAGTCCATTACAGGTAAGCACTTTGATTTTCTCTGAAACAATTTCAATTGGTAATTTGGTTTCACCTTATGTTCTTGGTAACTCTTTGCTGGGTACAGATTCTCTGATTTTAGAAAAATCGATTTCGTGGACTCTTGATTTCGATTACCCTAATAATACTCGTATAGATACTTTAATAGACGCAATAGAGATGCCAGAAGGCACAGTATATCAACGTTTTGATGGGGACTGGTTTATTTTCTGCCCATATGGTAGACGTTTCACTAACATTGAGTACCTGTCACCATTTGAGCTGTCCTCTCTTAACCCTGGTGACTACTTAAAATATGATGTAGACAGCTCAAGCATAGTGGTATATGACTCTCTTGGAAATCAGATAAATAGTATATTTAGATCTTGGGTTATGCCATATTCAATTCTACCAGGTACAGATTCAGTGGCGGTAATTAAGGAGTTAGGATATAGCTACAGTCAACCCCAAGGCGCAGGATATAGAGTATTCTCTATCAATATGTATACAAGTGAGGAAATTACTGTTTTCAGAAACTACTCATTCACCGAAGAGGGTGAACGTAGTATATATGACGAAATAAACTTAGATATAACTGATAATTACTCTGTATATGCTGTTGACACAAATGGTAATGTGTATATATCAGATTATAACGAGGAAGAATACACAATAACGGTATATGATCCTACAGGTGAATTGATTAATACCATTCAGTTTCACTCTTCTTTAAGATTAGAATATGACCACGATGTGTACTGGATTCCAGAAGCACCAATTTCCTTCTTCTATTTTCACCCTGGTGGGGAATGTCTTGGCCGGATCACTTTAAACTACCCTGAATTGCACCCATATGTCACAAGACTAGAGATTCTTGGAGATGAAATATGGGCAAGAAGGTCCGGGACACGATCAACTGAATATTGGGATGTAATTTCAATGGACGGAGAACTATTAAGGAGAGTGACTCTCTATGCTGAGGATAATGAAAATGCTGCATATCCAATGCTAGTTTTTAATGATAACGACTATTTTGCTATCTATAGAGAGGACTCTTACGATAGGTATTTTACAGTGAAGAATCTAAATGATTAGTAAGAAACGAATGCTTAACCACTGAATGAACCAGCCACAACCGCTAGGGTGTGGGCTTCGGTGATATTTGTGCAGGTTATTCAGGATGTTATACTTCTCTCCAGTACATTCCGGCATTAAGTACAAGACCGAAAAGAAACAGCACTGTCACAAGCTGGGTGCCGCCATAGCTGATAAGAGGAAGCGGAAGACCCGTTACAGGCATTATTCCCAGTGTCATTCCCACATTTACGAAAACATGTATCCCTATATAGGCGGCGGCTCCGGCTGCCACAAGGGAATTGAACGGGTTTACGGATTTACGGGCGGCGATAACAATTCTCCAGAACAATATGAAGAAAGCGGTGAGCAGTATCAGACATCCGATGAAACCTGTCTCCTCAGCCCAGACTGAGAAAACAAAATCCGTGTGCCTTGCAGGCAGAAATGCAAGCTCCTTCTGCGCACCCTGAAGAAAACCCTGACCGGACAGTCCACCGGAGCCCACGGCAACTTCAGACTGTATGATATTCCATCCGGAACCATGGGGATCGTTTGAGGGATTCAGGAATGTGATCAGTCTTGATTGCTGATAGGGTTTGAGCATGTTCCATGCCGTCGGAGTAAGGGCGGCAACAATAGAATTCCCTCCCATAAAAACTATCCACATGGGTATAGGATACTTACGTCTGTAAAGTATTATTGTGAGGATTATCATGAAACCAAGCCAGAGTAAAATGTTCATTGAGGAGACTGCGGCCAGAATCGGGCTGACCAGAAGTATTATCCATCCGACCCCGTAACCTGCCCAGACAAACATTGCCAGCACTATAAGCAGCATTGAGACCGCCGTACCAAGATCGGGCTGCACCGCAACCAGAAGAACTACCGGGATTACAGTCAGAAAGATCAGGGTCTCTCCGAATTTTCGAGGCCTTACTTTCTGGGATGCAAGCCACCAGGCTGTCATCAGTATAAGCCCTGCTTTGGCGATTTCCGATGGCTGCAGATGAAGGGGACCGATTATCAACCATCTATTAGCTGGACCACTTCCTATAAAAAGCGTCACAAGAAGAAGCAGGCAGATAAATACATAAATTATTGGTGATATTTCTTCAAGTCTTCGGAGAGAGATAATGGTTCCCACAAGAAATGCGATCAGACCGATTATGGACCATGTAAGCTGCTTACCGAACAAACCGCTTTCGGAGATAACTGTTGAAGCGGAGTAAACAGCAGCTAAGCCTATGAGGAAAAGCACCAGAAGTGCTATAAGAAATACTGCATCCGGCCGATCTCTACCTATCAGGTCAATCACTCCCCTCAAAGTAGCTCAGAAGTAGATCCCTTGCCACAGGTCCCGCAATTGATCCACCATGTCCTCCATGTTCGATAATAACACATATCACAATAGGTTCAGGTTCACGTGTGAAACCCACAACAATCGCATGATCTTCTCCTGAGCACTCGGCAGTCCCTGTTTTCCCCCAGAAATCCCACGGAAAGTCCGCGAATACGCTATGAAGGGTTCCCCTCCTCGCAATAACAGTCTGCAGCATTCCCTCCGTTACAATATCGAACGCGGTATCATCGCAGGCTTCCTCCGGAAAGAAGGTCTCCCTCTGTTCTCTCTGCAGTACTAAACGAGGCAGCGGCATCCGTCCCCTGGAGGCGATAACTCCAGTCATGGCTGCCATCTGCAATGGTGTCGCAAGAAGCTCCCCCTGTCCAATTGAAATATTAAGAAGGTTTCCCAATCCCCAACCATCGGATCCGTAGCTTCTGTCGAGATAATCCGAATGCGGTACAAGGCCGCTTCTTTCATCCGTAAAAATATCGGTAAGCCTTGAACCGAGGCCGAATGATTCTGCATATTCGGCAAGCCCGTCAAGTGATCCAAGCTGGGATGTCCGATAGAAAAAGACATCGCACGACTGCGCCAGTGACGATATGACATTCAACCTTCCATGAGCTGTCCAGCATCCGAATTCAGTGTCCCCGAGAGTAAGTGAACCATAACATGGCGCAGGCATGGTATTCTCGGTTATCATACCCTCAGCGATAAGCCAGTAAGCGGTAACTATCTTGAAAGTGGAAGCCGGTGGATAAGACGCGGTCCATGCTCTGCAGTAGAGCGGGTTCGCTGGATTCTGGAGAAGAGCATCCCACTCATCCTGTGATATCCCCCTTGAAAACATGTTTGGATCAAAAGAAGGAGAAGAAGCAGCACAGAGAATTTCTCCGGTTGTGTAATCTATGATAACCACAGCACCGGGCAGCGCAGTTTTCTCCAGGAGCTCAAGTGCCGTTCTCTGAAGCTCCGAGTCAATGGTGATAACAACGTTCGTTCCCGGTACGGGTTCATCAGAACCCGTGCCCCTGTATTCCTCAACGATCCGCCCCATAGCATCCACAACTTCGCGGTGCAAGCCAGGGCTTCCACGTAATGCTTCGTTCATACTTAACTCTATTCCTGTCCTCCCGGTTATCTCTCCCCTGAAGGATTCAGGATCGTTCGAAAGTCCGACGTAACCGATGATATGACAGCAATCCTCAGGTCTGTGATACCGTCTCTGAGGAGCAACATCAATAAGAACTCCTGGAATGCGGTAGATACATTCTGCAATTGAGCTTACTTCTTCCACACTCATGCTTGCCAGAAGCACAACAGGTCTATGGGGAACAGATGAAGCCTGATTTAGAATACTGGTCAGAGATTCTTCTGTGATTGAAAGAAGAGAGGCGACCTGCGCGGTATTCATGCTGTCAAATTCCGATGGAACAGCGGTTACGATGAAGGATGGTCTGCTGTCAGCTAGAACTACTCCGTTCCTGTCGCTTATCAGCCCGCGGGGTGCCGGCTTCGTTACTACCCGGATATGGTTCTGACTGGATAGTCCTCTGTAATAGTCCCCTTTAACGATCTGGAGGTAGAAAAGTCTTCCTCCGAGTAAAATGAAGAGAAGAAGTGTCATAATCATGAACGCAAGGGAGGACCATTGCTTCTCTTTTATAAGCATGAGCTTACCCTGTAACTTTTCTGGATCTCATATTCGATTTCCATTCTGTGACAGTCAGGAGCAGTGTTCCGATGATAACAGTAAGAACCACCCTTGGAACGACAAGAAGCAATGCTGAACTGAAACCTGAACCAAGGGGCCGGGTAGCAACAAGTATGAAAACCATATCGGAGACCAATACCGCTATCACCGTCATACTCAAGAGGTAGCTTTTCCCCTCTCCGGATGAAAGCTTACTGAAAGCCTTTGCCGCATAAAGCCCTGCAAGAAGGGCAATTGATGATGAACCGGGAGGCTGATGCATAAGCAGATCAAGACAGATTCCAGACCAGAATGCTCCCTCAATCGCCCACACTTTTTCGTAGTTCTCCGAAAGATAGACGAGCACAAAAGGTAAAATAGACGGGGCAACGAACACTCGACCAGCTACCAGTTCCAATAGAAACTGAATGATCACCGCTATAGCCAGTACGAATAATCTAGCCTGCAAATTACACCTGAAATCCGGTCATGATATTATTACCAACTATTGCGTATCGATACCGTGGGATATGTCCGGAAGGAGTATCAGAACCTCTCCTGTACCTTGAAAATCAACTGCGGAAACCACGCTGAACCTTAGCGCTAGACCCGCCTCTCCAGTGGCGATACCCGTTACCCTTCCAGCAAGAAGTCCATCAGGAAAGACACCACCGTATCTCGAGGTAAGAACCTGATCGCCTGGTTCCACTTCACTAGTCAGGTCAACATGAACAAGATTAAGCTCGCCGCTCGACGTTGACTGCAGAATCCCGTAAGCCCCTGATGGCCAGGTCACGCAGCTTACATTTACTGAAGGGTTGGTTATGGGGAGTATTTCACTCGTAGCCTCTCCGACTGAACTTACTACCCCCACAAGACCTTCTGAGGATATGCAGACGGAGTTCTCAAGAATACCGTCTCTTCTGCCCTGGTCAATAACCATCGTACCTGAAACCAGCCCTTCGGAACGGTAAAGAATCCTTGCAGGAACAGCGTCTCTGTTATCCGTCCGGGTAATACCCAGCAATGTTCTATACTGATCAGCTTTAACAGCTTCTTCCCTGAGAATCGAATTCTCGAGCATCAGCTGCATGATATCGTTTCTGAGTTTATCCTCGACAGGTGAATTAGTCCCGCTGAAGACAGCCTCGCTGAATCTTGCGCCCAGCCAGCTGCCCAACCCGCCAAGAAGAGCAGGGCCGAATATCAGTAGAATCAAGGAGATGGAAATGTAAAGAACGAATCTTCGGTTCTTTTCTTCACTCCTGCCAGTTCTCTTTTTGCCTGAAGTTATCATTCCACTACTGAATGAGAAGGTTGCGGTACCTGTAGATATCCTCGAGGATCAGACCGGCACCCAGAACAGTACAGGAAAGCGGGTTATCCGCGACTCTGATCGGCAGTCCGGTTTCACTCATAAGAAGCTTGTCCAATCCTCGCAGAAGAGCCCCTCCGCCAGTCAGAACAATTCCCCGTTCAACTATATCGCTTGCAAGCTCCGGCGGAGTTTTCTCGAGTCCGTGCCGCACTGCATCCACTATCGTGACAATAACTTCCTTAAGAGCGTTTCTGATATCCTCTGAGTTGATCAAATAGGTCTCGGGGATTCCGTTTACAAAATCAAGTCCGCTGACTTCGTACTCTTCATCATCATCCTCAAGCACAGTGCCCATCCGTATCTTGACCCGTTCAGCAGTCCGTTCACCGATCAGAAGGCTGTACTTTTTCTTCAGGTACGCAGATATCGCCTCATCGATCTCATCACCGCCTATCCTTATGGAATTGTTGGCAACTATAGCAGACAGGCTTATCACGGCAACTTCCGTTGTTCCGCCGCCGATATCGACAATCATATTCCCGGCAGCTCCTTCAACGAGAATTCCAACACCTATCGCCGACGCAAGAGGTTCTGATACAAGAAGAACCTCCCTTGCACCAGCTCTTTCCAGCGCAGTTCTTACCGCTGATATTTCGACCTCGGTAATACCGCTGGGTACGCATACGAGTATCCTGGGTCTCATTGAGATCTTGCGCTTTTTTGCCATACTGAAGAATTCCCTCAGCATGGCCATTGTGGCAGTGGCATTGGTTATTACACCATCTTTAAGGGGTTTGAGGGCATGAAGTGCTATTCCGGTTCTCCCGAGCATAACTTTTGCCTCGTTCCCGACGGCTACCATTTCACCTGTTTCGCGATCAATTGAGACAACACTGGGCTGTTCAAGCACAATGCCTCTGCCCTGAAGATATATGAGAGTATTCGCTGTTCCCAGATCTATCGCCATTGAGTTTGACAACAGTGTACCGGGCTTTCTTGCGAAAATACTGCTCAATATTCCGGAGAAACTCATTTACCCTCCTGTAAACTGAATATCAACATGTTGAATAGTAAACACACAGGCTTGCGTCAACTCCCGACTCAAGCAATTGAAATATAGTAAATAGAACAAGTAGTTAACAGGTGTAAGAATATGTTAACATCATCTCCGGTCAGATTGAAACTCAGGTTGCCAGTAGGGAGCAAAGTCAAGGGTATCTATGGGAATTGGAACCGTCATTTCCCATATACCCGTCCAGGGTACAGCTGAAGTATTGATGTCTGTTAACTCAAGTTCAACTACACTATCATTGATCCTTGTGCTCCAGCTCCATGGCCAGGAATTGTATTCATCATGCGGTGAAGATGCCCTGATTTTGAATTCGCCGTTTTTCCACTCACATTCGGAGGGAAACATGGCACCATCCTCCATTGAAAGAACCATACGGTCTACCGTATCAGAAACACAGAAGACCCACTGTATCATTTCCCCCGATACCGATGCGCTGCCAGTTATCTCCCATGCTTCCATCAAGAGGGGATAACCAGTTCTGAGTAGATGAACAAGGTCGATAACCGGGATGGTTCCTGCTCCAGCATGAAGACCCCCCGGCGTGAAGGATGCGTATTCATCCCCGGGCATATAGATCAGGATACCGGTTGAATCTCCTTTGATGGAAATGACCGGTCTGCCGTCTGGGCCGAAAAAATCCCCTCTCAGCAAACCTTCCTCAGCATGACCCCAGAGTACAAAAGGACCTCTGGCAACCAGATTGCTTCCCTGAAGTCTGGCTGATCCCCTGAGCTGAAAACTCCCAAGTCTTTCCCAGCCGAAGGCTATCCTGCTTGCATAAAGCTCGCTCTGTCTGAGCAGGGATTCCTGAGTTACAGTACCGCAGGAAAGAAAAATACACATTGAGAATACGCAAAGAAGAGTCTTAACCCGCATTATTCAGTTGCTGGATGCGTACTTCTCTTCGAGAGCTGTTATCCGCTTTTCAAAGCCTAACTCTTTTTCGTACTTAGCCTTGCGGGAAAGCAGCTGCTTGTTGTCCGGCACCTTCTCTAGAAGTTTACCAAGCATCAGCAATGCTTTCTGCCTGTTACCCTCTTTGGCCTCAGTGTCTATCTTTTCAACCAGTTCGCTCAGTTTCGCCACTTGTCCTACCTCCTGCTATGACTTCTGCAAAGGGTTATAAAATCCCTCACATCTTCTTGCTTTATATGAAATCCATCTTCCGCTCCCCCAAGCGCAGGGGCTTCATTACTCCTGCCATGATAATCGGTTCCGCCTGTAAGAACAAGCTGGAATTCCAGTGCGAATGACAAGAGCATTGCAATTGTTGATGCGGTATGTGATGGATAGTATACTTCGATTCCCGCCAACCCATACCCCTTCATTTTTTCGAAGAGACTCCTCAGCTTTTCGGGATTCATTTCAATATATCCCGGATGAGCCATTACAGGCAATCCGCCTGATTCCCGAATTACCTCAATAGCTCTGAAAATGGATAGCCTGTCCCTTTCAACGTATGCAGGTTTTCCTTTCGCGAGAAAGCTGCTGAAAGCTTCATTCAAACTACCTACATACCCGGCATTCAGCATCGCCTCAGCGATATGCGGCCTTCCGACGACATCACCTCCGGCGATAAGCTTCACTGTTTCCATCTCGATATACATACCTCTGTCTGCCAGCTTCTCAAGTATTCCGGGATTCCTTCGAGAACGGCCTCCCTGAACAAAAGCAATTGCTTTCCCGAGGGAGTGTGTTTCACTCAGCAGATGCGGGAGATCAGCACCTGGAAAATAGCCCAGCAGGTGCGCGGTAAGGCCCTTCTCCTCGAGATCAACACTCAACTCGATTCCAGGTATGAATTCCAGATCAAATTTCAATGCGGCATCAGCACCTTCGCGTATTCCATCCAGCGTATCGTGATCTGTAATAGAAATAACCGAAAGGGATTTCTCGCCTGCCATTGCGACCAGTTCAACTGGTGACCTGGTACCATCTGACGCGGTACTGTGAATATGAAGATCTACTCTGTCCATAATGTTATTTCCTCCTGAAGCCTGAATATTGTTCCCTCCGAAATACCATGCAACACTATCTGTTTACTTCCGGACGGAGATTAGGTAAATATATCCATGCTGCATCTGGAATTGGATCTGCAGCCCGGATCGATGAAATAAAATCGGGATTCGGTTCATTAACGCATAGTCCGAATGGAGATACAGTCACTTATGAAGAATCAGACAGAACGTAAGGTAATGTACATTCGAGATCCTGTACATGGAAGTATCCGCCTTTCAAAACTCCAGGAGGAACTGATTCAGACTGTGGAAGTTCAGCGGCTCAGTTTTATACACCAGCTGGGTACAACATTCCAGAGTTATCCAGGCGCCCACGGAATGCGTCTTTCCCATGCACTCGGTGTTTCTTACCTTGCGGACACAATATGCATCCATATACTTCAAGAAATGCAGGGGGTGCAGGATGCGGAAAAGATTGAAATACGAAAGCTGCTGCAGGCAGCCGGCATGCTTCATGACATTGGACATACACCCTGGTCACATACTCTGGAACCGCTCTACATAGAGATGAACGGCGCTGATCATATGGACCTTGTATCAGACATGGTTACGGGCAAAACAACCATAAATATCAAAGGAGCCGGAAGTATCCCGGAAATACTGAGGTCACATGGTGTGAATCCCTCGGATGTAGCCGGCCTGATAAGCAGCAGTTACAGCGGACCTCGATACCTTCAGCAGATGATTTTCGGTGAGGTTGATGCAGATATGCTTGATTACCTTCAGAGGGATTTCTATTTCACTGGAGTTGCCTTCGGACATATCGAACTGGACAGGATAATATCAACAATGAAGGTTGTGGATAATGAGATAGTCTTTCTCATCAAAGGCCACGAAGCTATCCGTGATTTTCTCTTTGCGAGGATGCAGATGTATTCAAGTGTCTACCTGCATAAAAAAACAAGAATTGTTGACATGATGCTTCTGGCGGCAGCCAGGAGAAGCATTATAGATCTGAAAGAGATCGAAGATTTCCATATCATGACCGATGACGAAATACTGAGCTTTCTTACCGGGAAATCGAGTGACCCGTGGGTGAGGGATATGGCCTGGAGAGTGAAATACAGGCAGAAGCTATTTTCACAGGTTTTCCAGATAGATGCCTCCACACTGGATGACAGCGATATTTCATTTCTTAATGCAGTCAGCAGATCGGGTGAAACTCCTGCCGAGCGGGTCAACGATCTCGCATTGAAGCTGTCCGAATTAATCGGTATTGCACCTGGATACATACTCGTGGATATGCCTCTGGAAGTCGTTAAGGTATCTGAGGAGAGATTCTCAAAACTGGGTATTAAGTACCTTGACCGGTCTGGAAATATTCTACCGCTTGAAAAAGTGGATCCGCCCTTCGCACAATACATGTCCCGGGCGCGTCCAAACAGTAACTACCTTACCGTATGCTGCAGTCCGGAAATCAAGGGCAAAGTAAGAAAAGCCTGCGAAGAACTGTTCCAGATGGCTGCAATGCCGCTGTTCCCAAAGAATACGGACTAGATTTTCCCAAGCGACCTGTGCCACTGAACCTTGATAACGCCCTTAACATCGGATAGAGCGTTAAGAAGCTCCAGCTTGTTATCCAGCTTCCTGATTCTCAGGTGATAAAGAAGAACTATAGAGTTTCCATCTCTCTCAATTTCAATATCGATATCATGTATGCCCATATTGTGTTCTTTAAAGATGCGGGAACAGTTTTCCACTAACAGTTCCGGCTCCATATTCTCACCCAGTATTCTTACATCGCGATACTTCAGATCCGCAAGGCGATCTTCGAGAAACGGCAGCAGAATCAGCACAAGCAGAGAAATACCTGTTGATGACAGCGCCAGAAGATACTCGCCAAGTCCGATGGTAACACCCAGAGCAGCGACGAACCATATACACGCAGCCGTAGTAAGTCCCCTAACGAAATCGCTTGTCCTTATGATAGCTCCAGCTCCCAGGAATCCAATCCCGGTAACCACTCCAGCAACTATCCTGCTGACCTCTGCACCGGGGTTGGGACTACTACCGCTTATTGCCAGACCACAGATGGTTATCATGGCTGCCCCGATGGACACGAGCATGTGAGTCCGTAATCCTGCGGGCCTTCCATGGTACTCCCTCTCCAGACCGATAAGGGATCCCAGGAAAGCCGCTAGAAGCAGTTTCAGTATCCAGTTTTCGAAGATCATCGTTTTCTCCCTGTACTTCTATTCATCGCGTTTGGGGCGTCCCGGGTGACACGAGCATTTCGATGATGTTAAGCAGATCATCCGTGGAATAGGGTTTTCTTAGAATACTGACTTTCGATCCGGGGTTTTCGGGCATGGAACTAACGTCAAAAGAAAAGCCTGTCGTGAAGATTATATTGAGATCGGGAAACTCAGCTCTTATTTCTGAGACAGCCTCTCCCATGGAATCATCGATAGCAGAATGATCCAACAGCAGATAATCCACTTCTGAATCAGCTGAATCAGCTATCACCTTCTTAATTTCTTCCAGATCAGAGGCGGTGTAAACATCTATGCCATACATAGTAAGAACATCGGAAATACTCTCCCTGACAGCCCGTGAAGCATCACATATCGCCAGTTTCATACTGCTGAGGTAATTCCTTTCGGGTGATTCCGAAAGGGATGCATCAAACAGGTAATCTTCACTGGTACGGAATAGGATATTCAGGGTAGTACCTGTGGATCCTTCTGTGAACACAGGATGACAGTCAAGCTTTGAAAGGACTGCAGCAACCGATGAAATATGAGAACCGTAATCTCTCTGAATACCCGATAGATCAGTCTCGGGATCAAGCAGAGCTTCTTTCAGAACTACAGGCATTCTGGTTCCATCAGTAAAGCTCATGGATACTGATCTGGAAACGGTTCTATCACAGTTCGCCGAGAAAACCGAATCGGATACCGGTGAAGGGACATCCCTTGCAGCAAGTTTTATCCTTACTGATCCGCTTGTAGTTTCAAGAGAATAAAAAACCATGTTCTTGACTATCTGGGTAAAGTCTTCTCTCGAACACTCCACCTCCGGTAGAAATCCGGGGACATCCACCTCTATTAATACTCTCTCCGGAAGAACATCATTCAGAGCTGTGGATATTGAATCAAGTTCAGAAAAGATCTCAATAGTTTTAAAGCTGCCCTGGTCCTGTATTTCAAGATACTTCTCCTTTCCGCGAAGAAGATCATATATACCGTTGAGGTGATCAAGGAATGTCTGATTTTCCTGAAACCTGGTCCTCCCCTCTTCTACGTATGATATGATACGCTGAAGATCACTGTCAGACAGGCTTTCTTCGGGTACTTCATGCAGCTGCGGATCACTCCGGGTTTTGATTTCTCCGGGAGATTCGTCTTCATGAACTCCGATGTCCTTAACCGATATGGCGTATCCCGTTTCACCGAGCATCTCAATCCTGAAAACAGCTTTGCTCGAACTGCCTGAACTGCCGATAATGCCGATAATAACTTCAAACGGTTCTTCATGCTCCGGGTACTCAATAATGTCCTGATCCTCCCGCGAGAAACAGGGCAGTTCATTGAATTTAATACCCCTGACATCGTTCTTCGAGATGTCAATCAGTCTTTCAGCGGAATTATTCATATAAAGAACCGCACCATTGTTATCCAGTCGGAACAAGGCAGGGAATTCATACCCCTCAAGAAATGACGAAGGGTACTCGTCGATATTCGTGATTCCCGAATTACCGGTACTTATCGCATCGTCGCCGCTATGATAGAAACCGTTTTTTTCTATATGTCTTCGAAGGTCGGCCAGTTTCAGAAATAAACCGGGCAGAATCAGCAGTACTAACACCGCAGCAGAGATCATATAGAAATTGTATTTTTTGCCAGCATTTTCATTTCCCCGAACATTCTCAAATACCATCCTTGAAATAGAAGTATTGCCGGATGAATCAATAACAGGATAGAAAACGAGAAGACTGTTTTCCTTGCCCCTTTCCAGATACTGCAATACCGGGGATCCTGTGGTCAGCGAGCTTCGGGCCAGAGAATCTTCCTCGAAGTTACTGGCTTCGAACGCTTCATCATGTAGTGAGTATGCGATCGTGCATTCGCTCAGGTTGAAAGAACCGAGGAATTCCGGTTTCAGATCGAGATAGACAAATCCCTCAGACTGACGGCTGTTGAACATTTCAAAGGCAATATTTTCATCCATTGAAATACCTGTTATGCCCTTTGCGGTCCGGATGACCTGTTCCTGTTCCATCCGTATTACGTCAGAGCAGAGATCGTCAACAAAGTAGATGTATGCTGCAATAACAGCCAATATTGCGGCCACACTGAAAATGAAAGGGAAGAGAGCCCGCAGCATGATCTTCGGTGAGATACCCGGAAAGAGGATCATTGTTCTCCCTTCAGAGATCAGTAAGTAATTAGTTTCAACAAATTAAATGAATATGTCAAGGGTCAAAAGCAAAATCCAGCCGGAAATCAGGAATTACAATCATTTCTATCAGATAAGGGAAGATATTGCAGTTATTTCATATCTCCTCTGTATGATTTTAGTCTGTTTTATTCAGCTTCTCTTCACTAAGTAACTTGACATATTTAAATTCATTTTGTAAATTAATTCAGGTAATGAATATATTCGACTTGTTTATTGTGTAGAATACATGATAATGAAAATTAGAAAGGATGGAATAATGCCGGATTATGTTGAACAGACCAGAAAAATTCTCAGAACCGCCGGACGCAGTCCAAAGACAGCCAACAGCTATTTGTCTCACATCCGACGACTGGAGAACACCTTCGGAACCAGAACGGTTGAACTGGATGAGGATACACTGAGAAAATACCTCGAGGACCTTGTTGATGAAGGAAAATCACTCTCCTACATTAACCAGGCTCAGAGTGCCATCAGATTCATGTACAAGCATGTACTTAAAAAGGAGAATCCTTTCCCCGGACCCGGTCTAATTTCAAAGAAGATGCCAATGCATGGTATCTTCAGCAGAGATGAGATCAGCCAGATATTCGCCAACGTACACGAGTTGAAATACAGATTAGCTCTCATGCTTATTTATTCTTCAGGATTGAGAGTGGGTGAAGTTACGCATCTGCAAAGGAGTGCTGTCGACTTTGACGATATGGTAATCCATGTGAACGATCAGAATGGTGAGTTCATAAGGGATACAATACTGGCGAAATCGATTTCTAAGATTCTAAGGTACTACATCGAAACCAGAACCGATGATTCTCCATGGATGTTCCCAGGCAGGGGCAAAACCAACTGTATTTCTCCCAGAACCATCCAGAGAGCTTTCGCCGAAGCGATGCTTGCAGTCGGTATTGAAAAACGTGCAACTCTAGGATGGCTCAGGCACAGTTTTGCAGTTCATATGCTTGAGGACGGAATAGACAGAAAACTCGTCCGTACCCTTCTTGGAATCTCTACCCCATCCATGATATCTCCCTATATGAAGCTTGCGGAGGGGAGAAGTCCTCTGAGGGTCAGCAGCCCTGCGGACAGATTCCTTCTGAAGAAGTAACGGAGTCTTTCGGCGGCGGGGTCACCCCGCCGCCACAATTCCGATAATCGTCAGGTGTATTAATATTGATAAATGATTCCAGGAGAGGATCGAACAATTCTATCTCGGATTCCTGAACTTCCTTTAAATTCACCGTCTGAAAAAAACCTGTCACTTTTCTACCGCCGGAATCAAGGTACTGCTCAATCCTATCTGAAGTACTGCAGCTGTAAATTGCACAGAGGGGCTCATAATAGCCCCTTATGACAGGAATCACTATGTCGTTCGCATCATCTTTCCCCGAAACGATAAGGTCTATCAGACCGGGCTTAACGAAAGGCATATCACACCCTATAACGAACACATTTGAAGTTTTGGATACCATGATACCAGAGAGTATCCCGACCAGCGGGGTTTGCTCAGATCTTATGTCATCCACGATCCTGGCGCTGTTGCTCTTAAGCTCAAGATTCCGGCCGGCAACGATAACTTCACTGAACAGATTCCCCAGGCGGTTTATGATCTGATCGATCATAATCCCGCCCGGGGCCGGCAGAAGATGCTTTGGACAACCCATGCGACTGGATGCTCCACCGGCAAGGATAAGCAGAGAAATGTCACTGTAAATCATAGCCCCGGCTTATTCCTGACATATTGGATCCGATAATTTTCCAAAACCATATCAATTTCAAGAAGGATCAGTACCTGTAGTGTTCAGGTTTGTAGGGACCATCCAGCTCAACACCTATGTAGCCTGCCTGCTTCGGAGTCAGCTTTGTCAGTTTGACTCCAAGCTTCTCAAGGTGAAGCCTCGCCACTTCCTCATCAAGGATTTTCGGAAGCATGTAAACACCGATTGCAGGTCTCTCATCAGCGAGGGCTATCTGGGCCAGACACTGGTTTGTGAAGGAACTGGACATCACAAAGCTTGGATGCCCTGTTGCGCACCCAAGGTTTACGAGCCTTCCCTCTGCAAGAAGATAGATGGAATGACCATCGGGAAAACGGAATCTGTGCACCTGGGGCTTGATCTCCTCTTTTTCAACACCGGTGAATGCCTCAAGGCCGGCAACATCGATCTCGTTATCGAAATGACCGATATTACAAACTATAGTCTGGTCCTTCATCCTGCTCATATGCTCTGCAGTTAATACGTTGTAGTTACCGGTTGCGGTTACGAAAATCGAAGCTTCCGGCAGGGCATCCTCAACAGTGGTAACTTCAAATCCCTCCATCGCCGCCTGCAGCGCGCAGATAGGATCGATCTCGGTTATCAGGACTCTTGCTCCGAAACCCTTCATGCTCTGAGCACAGCCTTTGCCGACATCTCCATACCCGCAGATGAGGATGGTCTTTCCAGCGACCATAACATCCGTCGCCCGTTTGATCCCGTCCGCAAGGGACTCCCTGCATCCGTATAGATTATCGAATTTACTCTTTGTAACCGAATCGTTAACATTGTATGCGGCAAACAGCAGTTCTCCCGCCTTCAACATGTTGTATAGCCTGTGAACACCGGTTGTAGTCTCCTCCGAAACACCGAGGATATCAGAAGCCGTGGAAGTCCAGTATTTCGGATTCTCCGCGATTCCTTCGTAGAGATTGTTCGCAAGAGCTACTTCGTCCTCAGGACCCTGCGGAACCTCCGGCAGCTTGCCGATTTCTGCGAAATCCTGCTCGAGCCGGTGCCCCCTGTGAACGAAAAGGGTCGCATCCCCGCCGTCATCGACTATGAGGTTGGGACCTTTCCCCCCGGGAAAACTCAGAGCTTTCCTCGTGCACCACCAGTATTCTTCAATGCTTTCACCCTTCCAGGCAAAAACAGGAATACCTGTCACAGCGATGGCTGCTGCTGCATGATCCTGAGTGGAAAAGATATTGCAGCTTGCCCACCTTACATCGGCCCCGAGTTCAACAAGAGTCTCGATCAGTACCGCAGTCTGAACGGTCATGTGAAGAGAACCCGTGACTCTCAATCCGTCCAGAGGCCTGCTCTTTCCGTACTTATCTCTCACAGCCATCAGCCCGGGCATTTCCATTTCAGCTATTTCAATTTCCCTACGGCCGAAAGCTGCCAGGGATAGATCAGCTACCTTGTAATCATCCATAAAAATTCCTTTCGTCCAGTACACCTGAAAGAATAAATACTCTTCCATCATCACTAACATTCACTTCTATTCCACTGAATCCGGCAAATGACATCCAGACTCTTACTTCATCATGGTCAAAACCTGGCCAAAGATCCCCCTGCATCCTTTTCAGGTCGGAATCCTCATGCGGTGTAAGTTCTATTACACTGCATCTTCCGTTATCCCTGCATACCCTTGAAGCCTCTTTGAAAAACATGGAAGGTTCGCTCAGATGATGAAGCAGCATATGGGCAATGACCCCGTCAACTGAGGAATCGTCAAGGGGCAGCTGCTCGGCGCTTCCAAGACGAAGGTCAACGGAACCACCGTTCCCGTCTGAAGAAACTACCCTCTCCGCCTCTGAGAGCATCTCCGGTGACTGGTCAACACCTATAACAGACATTCCTCTCCGTGCAAGCTTCAGAACAAGTTCACCACGTCCGCACCCGGCATCAAGAATGGTGTTACCTGAAGAGTACAGATCAATAACATCCTCAATGTAAGTCTCCGGGTCAGGCATCAGGTACGAGACTTTCTCAAGCTCCGAGGCTTTACTGTCGAAGAACTCTCTGGCCTCAGATTTTCTTTTATCGTAGCATGATCTGAGCTTAGACATATCGGTCTGAAAATTCTCGATCTCCTTCATACCGGAGGAAATACTATTAAGAATATTCACAATGACAGTATCGCTTCTGTTCAGGCTGTAGTATGCCCAGCTGCCCCTGCCCTGCCGGATTACAATTCCTGCATCGAGCAGCTTACGAAGACTGTGGCTTACATTGGACTGGCTCAGCCCGAGAACACTGGTTATTTCACTTACGTTAAGCGGTCCCCGAAGCAGTATGCGGACCATTCTCAACCTGCTGAAATTAGCCAGAGCGCTAAATAAGTTTTCCATAAATATGATTATATGTTAATATCATCATATCGTCAACAGCTACTACAGGGCAACTACGGTATATGATTATCCTGTATCAGGTTCATAAGTATTATGCTCTCAGCGTATTTCCTCTGATCGTAAAATATAATATGGATCTGCTTCTGTCATATTTCCTGATTGCGACAAGCATTGACATCATATTACCTGAATGAATAGAGTCATGGGAGTATTACTCTAAAAGAAATGTAAACTCTGCATACTTGTTACTCCACCGTATTGAATGAGAAAGGTCCAGGCTATTGGAGAGCGCAGCGCCAATGACGATCAAAGCCCGTGCAGAATGGATACGCTGGTTACTCTCTCTACAGTATCCTCGATCTATCCAGCTATCTGTATTCACAGTTCCCGTAATTCTATCCTTGTACTGTCAGTCGCAATCGAGATGAACTGGAATAATCTTGAACGGGAATGGCATGAGCTATCGGTACCCTGGATTAAAGAAGCCAGAGAAGGCAGGAACCCGACCCGCACTGGTTTGCTCGATAAGCCCATGCTTGAAGCATGCGGAAACGTGGAAGGCCTGAAGATACTGGACTGTGGATGCGGGGAAGGCCGTTTCTGCAGAATGCTTGCCTATAAAGGTGCGGAATACGTGCTTGGTCTTGACCTGTGCGAGGCAATGATTGAGGCAGCGGCAGAGCTGCAATCCGGAAACGATGTATATCGAGTTGCAAATGTTCAGGATCTCAGCTTCATTGAAGATGAGGCTTTCGATCTTGCTGTATCCTATCTCAACCAGTGCGACCTGCCGGACTTCGAGGCTAACAACAGGGAAGTGTTTCGAGTCCTTAGAGCCGGCGGACGATTCATAGTCGCCAATCTGCACCCGATGCTGTCCGCTGTAGGCAAGTGGTACAGAACAGATAAAGGTGAGAAACAGCATGTTATACTGGATAGCTACTTCGACGAAGGCGAGCGGCACTGGAAGATTATGGGAGTCGGGTTAACCAATTTTCATCGATCTTTATCGACATACGCAAGCGCTTTTCTCCACGCAGGTTTCAGTATTGAAGCAATAACTGAGCCAACTCTGTCCGGTGAACAATTGGCATTATATCCGGAGCTCCATGATGAATCGCGAGTTCCGAACTTCATTATCTACACATTGAAAAAATCCTGAGATGATAACAACAAACGTAATGGATCATGTTATTCCTGCGGATGATGGGGTTTTCTACACACGAAACGACCCGAATGACATCAGGTTCGGGGATATCGTTCTCCGTGATATCGATCAGTATTCAACAGCACAGGTTGTCATACTGGGATGTCCTCAGGATGAGGGTATCTCACGGAATCGCGGCCGTATCGGCGCCCGTTTTGCGCCGACAGAGATTCGAAGAGATCTATATCGCTATCCTGTAACCCAGTCCCACAAACATCTGATCCTTATGGATCTCGGAGACATGGAAATCACTGATACGCTTGAGAAAACACACGAGTTGCTGACGGATACAATACGCAAATTGATCGCAGACGGAAAGAAAGTCATTGTTCTTGGTGGTGGGAATGACATTTCCTATCCTGACTGTCTTGCTCTGGCAGAGGAAACTGAAAAGCTGCTTGTGTTGAATATCGATCGTCATCTGGATGTTCGGGCGGATACACCCCGAAACAGCGGTACACCCTACAGGCAATTGCTGGAAGAAGGGATAATACAGCCAGGTATGTTTCATGAGTTCGGTATTAATTCCTTCGCAAATTCTCCCAGGTACCTGGAGTATGTACTGGAAACAGGCGCTGGAATTCATTTCCTGGGAGACTTACGATCAGCGGGGGTTGGAGTGTCTCTCCGGTCAATCATTGATGCTGCTAATATCATTGTTCGAGCCCTTGCAAAAGAAACAGGGGAGAAAATTGTCTAAGAAGGATAAGCGGGTATTATCCAAACTCGATGAAATTGAATCTGAAATGAAAAGAATCAGTTTCTGGTCTGATAATCCGCCTTCTTTTACAGTTAACAACTATCTGGATGCTCCAACTTTCGAGCTATGGCTTCAGTGTATTTTCATACCAAACGCTCGCTGTGCTGCCGGGAAAAGTAAGTACCCGGAAAGAAGCCAGGTCGGGCTTATGGCAATGAAGCAGTATAATTATCACACCTTCGTTGAAAGGGCACAACCATTGTTGCGTTTACTAAACCAGTTCGATAAGATAATCGAAGGTAAATAAAACTAGTTAACAATTGCGTTAACTCGAAATGTCAGGTGGTTATATGAATGATGATACATTTGCTTTTCGACCTATAGGTACTATCTATTCTCCGCACAAAGAGATCTCCAGTATCCCTATACAACCAGTCTTCTGCAATGATATTGAGGGCAGTATCGTATTGGAGAGCGAATATACAGACGGTCTGAGAGGTCTTGAAGGATTCTCTCATATTTACCTTTTCTATTATTTCCATGAATCGGGAAAGGTGTGCCTGAACCTGAAACCTTACCTTTCGGATCAGGAACAGGGTATTTTCGCTTCCCGTGCTCCACATCGTCCTAACAAACTGGGGATGAGTCTGGTCAGATTGGTAAATATTGAAAATAATGTCCTTCATGTTAAGGATATTGATATACTGGACGGCACGCCTCTATTAGATATTAAACCATATATCCAGAGGTTTGATTCGAGAGAAAACGTAAGATCGGGGTGGCAGGATACAATTCCCGATGACATTGCCATTTCCAGGGGAGCTCGAGAATACAAAGCAGAGGAAATGTAATGAAACCAAAAGAAGTTGTGATAGCATTCTGGAAGGCAATGGAGAGCAATGACTTCTACAAGGCAAGTGAATGGTTATCCAAAGATTTCGAGTGCTTCTGGCCTCAATCCGGTGAATTGATCGTTGGCGGAGCACATTTCGCTGAAATCAATACTAACTATCCTGCAAACGGCACCTGGACATTTCACATCAACTCGATCATTCGTGAGGATAACAGCGTAGTTACAGATGTGGATGTTTCAGACGGGACAATATGTGCAAGAGCAATAACATATCATACGGTAGAAAATGGGTTGATCACCAGACAGACAGAGTTCTGGCCGGATGATTTTCACGCTCCGGAGTGGCGGAGTCAGTGGGTTAAAATCGTTGAATAGACAGAACAAAGGAAAATTCTGTTTGAAGCAGTTCTGGGCAGTGATGTACAAAACATCGTATATTCATTCAATGATTTTTTGAAACATACCATTCAAATATGCAGAGGAATCGGTATTTAGTTCATGATGTAAGAAACTTCATAAAGGAATTTCCAATGTTGAACGAACACCGGGTTATTATTACAGGTTTGGGTGCTGTAACACCAATTGGTATAGGCGTAGAGAACTTTGTTGAAGGACTTAAGACCGGACGAAATGGAATAACAAGGGTAACCAGCTTTGATGTAACAGATTTTCGTTCCACACTCGCCGGGACAGTGAAAGATTTTCAGGCTGAAGACTGGATTGACAGAAAATCAGCAAGGCGCATGGACCGGTTCACTCAGTTCGGACTGGCCGCATCAGCCATGGCTATTGAAGATGCAGGGTTGGAATCCATATCATTTGATAAAAATAGAGCGGGTGTCATCATCGGTTCGGGGATCGGTGGTTCACAGGCAATAGAAGAAGGACACACCATGCTGCTTCAGGAAGGCCCCAGAAGGTTGAGTCCATTCTTTGTCTCCAGGCTCCTTGTCAATATGGCGGCATGCATGGTTTCAATAAAACACGGTTTGAAAGGCCCCCTCTCTGCTCCATCTGTTGCCTGCTCTACCGGATCAAACGCTATTGGAGACGCTTTCAGAATTCTGCAGAGAGGCGATGCCGACATAATGATTGCAGGCAGTTCAGAAGCATGCGTAACCCCACTGCCCTGGGGATGCTTCTGCGCCACGCGATCCATGACTCCAAACGATTGCTCCGAGACCGCCAGCAGACCATTCGATAAAAATCGGGATGGTTTCGTGATGGGTGAAGGAGCCGGAATCGTTGTTCTGGAAAATCTGGAGCACGCTCTGGAACGAGGCGCAGACATATATGCTGAGATCGTCGGATACGGAAACACTGCAGATGCTTATCACATTACAGCACCAGAGCCCGAAAGCGATGGCATGACCCGTGTTATGCAAGCGGCACTGAAAGATGCTGATATGGATGCTGAAACAATCGGTTATATTAATGCCCACGGAACATCGACTGTTTTAAATGATAAATGTGAAAGTGCAGCGATTGAAAAAGTATTTGGCGAACATGCGAAAACCTTGAAAGTCAGTTCTATTAAATCAATGATTGGTCATCTTCTGGCGGGTGCGGGATCCGTTGAATTCGTCTCGACTGTAATAAGCGTATTTACCAGTATGATACCGCCTACCATTCATTATAAAGAACATGATTCTGATTGTAATCTTGATTATGTTACCAATGGCGCCCAATCACTCGATCTGAATGCGGCAATGAGTAACTCGTTTGGCTTTGGTGGAGGCAATGCTTGCCTTGTAATAAAGAAATATGGAGACATAGATGAAAATTCCTGAACTTCGAATCGGAAGTATAGTGGCAAAAATACCTATCATCCAAGGTGGTATGGGCGTCAGGGTTTCTCTTGCTTCGCTTGCATCAGCAGTTGCGAACCAGGGCGGAATAGGCACAATTTCCAGTATTGGTTTAGGTGATATCGAAGGTTCGGCTGAGGTTTGTGAAAGAACATCCCTGGAGGCTCTGGTAGATGAGGTCAGTAAAGCCCTGAGCATGACAGATGGCCACATCGCTGTGAACTTCATGGGTGTGCTCACCAACGTAGATAATCTTATCAAAGCAACGGTAGCTGCAGGACTCACGATGATAGTATTCGGCGCCGGATTACCAACCAGACTTCCAGCTTTGGTACCGGACCCCAATGTCAGTCTTGTACCCATAATAAGTTCTGCAAGAGTTGCGGAATTAATCCTGCGAACATGGGATAGACGCTTTGAAAGGATCGCCGACGGGATGATCCTTGAAGGGCCGCTTGCCGGGGGACATCTGGGCTTTTCACCGGAACAGCTTGAACACCCGGAGGATTACTCCCTCGAAATACTCCTGCCTGAAGTCCTTGAAGTTATTAAACCTTACGAAGATAAATACGGCAAGAAAATTCCTATTATTGCCGCGGGCGGTATTTACACCGGTAAGGATATTGCTGGAATGCTGTCCATGGGAGCTTCCGGTGTTCAGATGGGAACCCGTTTTGTCTGCACCGAAGAGTGCGATGTTTCTCAGGAATTCAAGCAAGCCTATCTGGATGCTACAGAAGATGATATCGTTATTATTAAAAGTCCCGTCGGTCTGCCCGGACGAGCAATAAATAATCAATTTCTGAAAGATCTTGAAGTTAAAGGTAAACTGAAAATATCCTGTCCTTACAGGTGTCTCACCGCCTGCAAAGTCGAGACCGCAAGATATTGTATCGCGCTGGCTCTTCTGAATTCGTATTTCGGTGATGTCGATAGCGGGCTTATCTTCTGCGGGCAGAATGCCTATCGTGTTGATAAGATTGTTACCGTTGAAGAACTTATCGGAGAACTCCTCTCCGAACTCGAAGAAGCGTAAGAAACAAAAGAGTAAGTTGTTCAGATGGGCATGAAAAGGGGTATTTCTTACACTTCATCTGCTGAGGATGGTTTATTATGAAACCTAAAATGGCCATAGTTCTAATTCTCTTTATTCTACTGACTGTCATCGTCATTCAGAACTCAAATGCAGCGGATGTACACCTGCTATTCTGGAAAATCAGCATGTCCATGATTATTCTTATCTTCTTCGTTGCCCTTATCGGTTTTGTAATAGGGTACCTTACACATCATTTCATCATGGAACGAAAAAAGGAATAAGTGGTGTTCCGCAAGAAGAGAAATACAAAGTGCATTTCAATCGGCAGCAGAATCAGATACTTCATAAACAATCTTCTTATAAGGAATCCAGCCTGGCAGATACTTGCTCTCTTCGCGATATCAGGATTGATAATCGTCCTGGGCATGGCTCTAGTAAAAGATCTTACTTCCGACAGCTTCTGGTGGTCATTCACCAGACTCCTCGACCAGGGAACTTTCATAAACGACAACAGCAATCCGCAGATCGCTATGGTGGGTGTTCTGGTCACTATCGGCGGCATTCTTGTACTCTCCCTTCTCATCGGTATTCTCTCATCCAAGATCACCGAACAGCTTGAATCTCTGAAGAGGGGAAAATCCCCTGTTCTGGAGAAGGATCACTACATCGTCTGCGGAGATGGAGACAGGCTTTTCGAAGTTACAAGAGAACTCATGAAAGCACAGGAGGAGGATTCGATAAAGGGCAAGATCGTGATCTTCTCGAACAGTTCCCGTGAGGAGATAGAAGAGATTCTTGTTCAACGACTTGGAAGAAAAAGTTCGCGGAAGGTCATCTGCCGCTCCGGCAATACAACCGATGTTGATTCCCTGCAGCTGCCCTGTTTTCAGAAATGCGCAGGTTTCGTGATCGTCGGTGATGATGACGGGAAAATACTTAAGACCCTGGTCGCTGTTAATTCCATAATCGAGGACAACCATCCTGTGGGAGTCTGTGAATTAAGGAACAGGGCAACCAGAAGGATAGCACAGATGGCTTACCGTGATATCCACTGGCTCCCGGTACGGGAAATCGTCATGCGGCTTATCGTTCAGGTATGCAGGCAGCCCGGACTGAGCGCGGTCTACGATGAGATTCTAAGCTTCGACCGGAACGAGTTCTACCTGAACGAATGCCCTGAGGTTGAGAACTGCACATTCACGGAGATAGCGAACAGGATCCACAGGGGCGTTGCCATAGGTATACAGTCCGCGGGAAGAATGTGGATCAATCCCGACCCCGGTATGAAACTGAAACCCGGCGACAGGCTCCTTCTTCTCGCGGAGAATTCCACTTCGTCTGCTTTTGAGGATAAACCTGTTTCAACCGGGAAATTCGAGAGAACAGGCGGGGATACATGCAGAAACCAGCTCAATATGCTCATTTTCTCCGGTAACAGCAGGAAATTCACTTTCATGCTTGGCCTTCTGGATGCCTACGCGATGGAGGGAGGCAGCATACTCGTTGCAGGATCTCTGCCGCCCGAAGATGGTGAAGCCCTTCTCTCCGAAGTCAGAACAGATAACTGTAACCTCGAATATGTGCAAACGGGAAGAACCGACCCCGAAAGGATCGAAGAACTTCACCCGGAGAAGTACGACAGCATCATGGTGATTTCCGGGAAAGCACCGGGAATGTCGGATGAAAACGCTGACTCGGAGTGCATCATCACACTGCTGATACTGAGGGATATAGCAGGCAGGCTGGGGGATTCCTGGAACGCCACAGTGGTCTCCGAAATAAGGAACCCGAGGAACAGGCACCTTGCTACAGCTGCGGGGATAGATGATTTCGTCATATCCAACGAGGTATGCAGCATGATAATGGCTCAGCTGGTCCTTGAACCCGGCCTTGGCAGCGTATACGAGGAAATATTCGACCCCTCCGGCTGTGAGATACAGCTGAGATGCCCTTCCGCGTACAGCTCCCGGATATTCTCGCACCTCTCCGCAGAAGGCCTGGAACATGGTGAGATCGTTCTTGGATGGCTTACAGGAACAGGTTGCGGCGCAGAGGTTTTTCTTAACCCCGGAAAACTGAATGAAATCCCCGATGATACCGATACGAGGATAGTGGTGATCGCGGAACGATAGTTGATCTAGTTTACAATATCGATAATTATTACCTTCGAATAATTATCCGGATTTGTGTCGAAAGCAAGAATCCTATTGTCTCCAAATACCATTTTCCACCTGCGAGCTTCCGCTGGAAGTGTTGTTGATATGGCGAAAAGATGATTTCCGCTGGTATCGTATACTTAAATACCGGGGATGGCCCCTCTCCCCTTCCGGTACTAAACCAGAATCTCTGCATCCGGTCAACGTACAATCCGGTTATTGCATATCTCATAGGATCTGGTTCCCATCGAGCAGATATTGCTCTTGTATCAATATCATTAAAGCCTGGTGTATCACATATATAGGACATGTGCTCACTGGCAATTTCTTCCGGAGTTTTGACCATTTCAGTATAAGGTTCTGATATTTGAAATAGAGTATCACCATCGTGAGATAATCTCAATATCTGGTAATCATCATATGAGAAGGGAGAATAGAACACGTTACCATCCTGGTCAGTACAGTGGACTACATTTGGTATGTATGCAGGTCAATCGCCATTGAACCTGTTGTATTCCGAATAGTAGACGATATCCGGTTCCGGTGAGTCGGACCAGGATCCCAATCGAGCTCCAACATAGAAAGCATCATCTTCACTGTAATAGTGAACCTGCAAACCGACAACAGAACTCTCTTTCCCTGCCCAGACTTTCACAGGAGGCTGAGGGATAAATGGACCTATTTCCCTTTCAAATCCGAAAAGAGAATCGAGAAATACTATCTTGTATTGCATGTGATCAGCCACAGCAATATCACCATTTGACAGTATGGCTATTGAGGAAGGTTCGTTGAATTCTCCAGGGCCGATCCCTGTATTGCCAATACTGAAGAGGAATTCTCCCTCGGGATTAAAAATGGATACTCTGTTTCTGACCGGGTCCAGCAGTACAATTCTTCCATCGGGCATGAATGCTGCATCGATAATCGTTCCGAATACGTAATTGGAATCTCCAATTTCTATTCCGATAGTATCCGCGATTACCAGCTCTAAAGAGGATTCTTCCCTATTCTCTTCCGTGATTTCACTTGATTCCTCGCCGCAGGGTAGTGACAGAAATAGAACTACTGAGAATAAGACATTGATAGTATGTATCTCACGCAACAGCATCAGTTACCATCATTTTCTAAATATGGACGTACCATATTGATTCAACTTATAAACGAAATAGTATGCTAAAGTATACCATAAGTTGAAGAAGTGTGGTACGTCCCCGGTAACGTCCCCGGTAATTGACCAATGAAGTGTTATCATGTATGATAATAGCATGATGAATGAATTATCTATTTCGAACAAACTCAAGGAACGCAGAAGGGAATCCGGCTTCTCCCTTTCAGAACTCGCAAGGCTTGCCGATACTTCCCCAGCCACACTTTCAAGATACGAAAACGGCTGGACAAGATTCGAGGTCGCAACCCTGAGAAAACTTGCTTCAGCCCTGAATTGCAGGCTGAAAATTGAGTTTGTTCCCGCTGAAGAATACGATAGAACCCGAATTAGTAAGCCCGAGGTAATTGACGATCTTAAACGGTTATTCTGGGACAGCGATTTCAACCCGGAAACGCTTGACAGGTATCCCGTATGGGCAGTGGAAAGAGTGCTGGAATCCGGCCAGCTGAAAGATATTCATTCACTTCAGATTCTCATGGGTCGCGATCTGTTCCTCGAATCAGTCCTTAAATCCACCAGGTTGTCCCCAAAAACAAGAGCTTTCTGGAACAGTATTCTGAAGAAGGAGGGTATGTCATGCATGAGAAAGTCCTCACGGCAAACGGCCTGGAACTCCTGAAGGAATTTGAATCCGATCCTTCATCATTCTTTTCGAACTGGATACTGGCAGGCGGTACAGGCCTTGCGCTGCATCTTGGACACAGGATTTCGGACGATTTTGACTTTTTCAGAACCGATTTTCCGGATGCGGGAGAACTGCACGAGAAACTCAAGTATTACGGCAGGTACGAAACACTCCAGGATGCTTCGCATACCCTGACTGTACTCCTTCGAGGTACGAAGCTCTCATTCTTTCGAGCAAATTCCCCATTTATCTTCGAGGGAATCCCGTACCTGAGTTTCAGGATAGCGGATATCCGTGAGATCGCCCTGATGAAACTCCTGGCGATTTGCAACAGAGGCAGCCGGAAGGACTTCATTGACCTCTATATCATTCTTCGCAGCGAGACTACTCTGCAGGAATATTTCAGGCTTCTTCCGGAGAAGTACGGTACATCCAGAATAAACACTTACAATATCCTCAAGAGCCTGACATACTTCGAGGACGCAGAAAAAGAACCGATGCCCAGGATGCTTGTCCCCTTTGAATGGGAGCAATGCAAAGCATTTTTCATCCGTTCCGTGCATTCAATCGTGCTGCTCTGATAGCAGGGACGTACCTGGCAATGCTACTTCCTGAGTATTTTCCCCTCGGCCATTACCATTTTCGGGAAAGCTGCGAGATCAAACGGATTACGGTCCCAGACCAGCAGACTCGCCGTCATACCGGTCTTAACTGAGCCCAGCTGATCATCGATGCCAAGTATCTTCGCGTTCTTGAAGGTGATCAATGATATGGCCTCTTCGGGGCTCATTCCAGCGATCAGGAAGAATTTAAGACTGTCCCTCAAGGCGGGCGCCCATATTACCGGATGATCGGTCATCAGACCGTAGAATGCTTTGGATTTCATCAGAAGTCCGGCATTCTGGTAGTACGCATGCTTGAGTTCAACTTTGTATCCCACCGAACCCAGCGGTCCGTATACGATCGGAATTCCGGCCTTTGCAAGTTCATCGAATATCTCTTTGTGAAACACATCACCCGTGTGATCAGCTGTAACCCTGATCCCGTACTTCTCTGCAAGCCAGATCAGGTAGAGGACATCGTCTTCTTTGTGAACATGAACCTTGGCTGTCTTCCTGCCATCGAGCAGTTCGATAATCGCCAGGTCGGCAGGGCTGAATTCCTGCGCGTATTCCAGGTCTATTGCCTTTCTCTGGAAATCCTGCTCCTTCTTTGACAGTTTTTCCTTTTTTATGTCCTTCTGAAGCTTATGGAGGCTTCTCTCCCTATCGAGTTCCGCCCTGTCCCGTTTGTTAAGAACCTCGTCGAATTTCTGTTCGAGAAGGGCGTAAACCCCCATCCTGGTATTGGGTCGGTCACCCTTCCAGTCCGTAGTGGAGCGCGGATTAAACCCCAGGGCCATCTTGTAGCCGTAGTCCTTAAGGACAGCATTCTTCCTGTTGGGTTCGAAATTCCTGATGATCTTCGCTTTACCTCCGAGAAGATTCCCGCTGCCGGGGACTACGCAGCTGTAGAGCACTCCGAAATCCACAGCATCCTTGAATGCCCTGTCATCGAAGTAAATACTGTTAATTGGGTCATTTACCGGAAGAATCTGGCTGAGGGTATCGTTGAGTTCGGATTCCGTCCAGGGTTCACCTTCCCTGTCCATTCCAATGTGGGAATGGGCATCTATGAAGCCCGGTGTCACGAACCCGTGATAATCGGATTTCATCTTCTTCTTAACTACATCGATGATTTTCTTTCCCTCAATAACGATCGAGCAGTTCTCCAGTTTCCTGCGGCCGTCGTAGAGAACATCAGCAGATATTATCGTCTGCTTCCTGGATGACATACGTCTCCCCTTTCAGATCAATGAGAATGAATTTGCTCCGGAATGTTCCTTGAATATAATTGAAATCAACCGGCAGGATGTGAATTGGAAATAATTTTACGGGTCTGTCCGCTAAAACCGCAGATTTACAGAGAAGCGGTCAGCCGGAGATAGAACCTGGCGCTGCCGAGTCCTTCTGAAAGGGGGAATCCGGCTGCAGCATCGGCATGAAAAATGCCACTTATCCCTCTCATCCCGGCTCCGCAGCCCACTGGATACCTCATCCCCTCTTCCGGTGTTCTGATGGCAGCGAGATCACAGAACAGGTAGACTCTGGTCTCGGTTTCTCCCAGGGAGATCTCGGGTCTTGCTACCGCATATCGAACTGCCCTGAAAGCATTTTCAGGATAACCCCTGAGGGTTTCCTGCCCGCCCAGCTGCTGCAGAAGACCTTCGAACCA
>JAUVIR010000048.1 GCA_030592645.1 Candidatus Fermentibacterota bacterium
ACGATACAGCTCCGCTTCCCATAATGACCAATACGCATGGTCTCATTCAGCCGGGTGCCTTCACGGTAACGGTTACCGATGATTCCAAAGCTCCCGTAGAGGGGGCGCTTGTTGGTGCCTATTACGCTGATACGGATGAACTTCTTGATTCGGACTACACAAATGCATCCGGTATCGTTACCCTTACTATTCCAACCATTCCCGGATCGAACGCTGTAACTATCACATCAACGGCACACAACATGTATCCTGATGTGACTATGGCTGACCAGGCTGTTGGAATCGGAGAGGGTCCCTCCGGGGCAGCACCCTCATTCTTCCTCAGCAGACCCGTACCGAACCCGGTTACCTCAATGGCATCGATCGAATTCGGCGTCCCTGCAGCGGGTGAAATGGAACTGGCAATTTACGATCTGTCAGGCAGAATAGTAACGTCCCTTGGTACCGGTGATCTTGAAGCCGGAACGCATTCCTTATCCTGGAACGCTACTTCGGAAAGCGGTAACGCGGTTCCGAACGGAATCTATTTCATGAAACTCACAGTACCATCGGTTGGAACAGTCACCAGATCGTTCCTTATACTGAGATAGAAGAAGAAAAGCGCTGATCTGAATCAGCTCAGACGGGCCAGCAGTCCCCTTTGGACAGCTGGCCCGTTTCTATAAGCCACAGTCTGGCGGCTTGCGCCACTCCGCCCTCATTTACAGAAGAGACCTCCCGGAACCGGGTTTTCAGATGTTCAGGTGAATCTTTTACAACAAAAGCGTGGCCGGCCCATTGCAGAAGATCGTGATCGTTGTAATCGTTTCCCACAGCTGCTGCATCACTGCCGCAGAGACCGAACCTGGCTGCCAGCCATTCAACCCCTGAGCTTTTCGATACACCAGCGGGGAATATCTCCACCCACAGTGATTCGCCATCAAGCGGTGAGGTTGTCCTGAGAACGTTGTAGGATTCTCCCAGAGATTCTGTCACTTCCCTCAAAACCCCGTCCTGTCTGCCAGGAGGCACGATGATGACTATCTGTGTAGAAACACTGTTCTCGTCACCTTTCCGTATCTCTCTGCAGAAATCCGCGTAAATTGCGATACGTCTCTCCAGATCAGGATTGGAGCCTGAGCTGTAACTGTAAGTGAATACGTGGTTCCGGGGGAATTCCGCCTGAACACAGAAATCGTAACCGGAATCTGCAAGCCAGTTCACCGCGCGTGAGGTGAGAGCTTCATTCGCGGATGCCGTCCGTATGAATTCGCCTGTCCTGTAATCCTGTATGCCCGCGCCGCTGGAAAGGACAAGATAATCCACCGGAAGGCTCCTCTCCCCCATCATTCTGTCGAACGAAAAAGGAGATCTTCCGGTAGCAATCACCCGCAGGATATTCATCCTTCCGAGGCTTTCCAGAGCTAGAATGTCCTCCCTGTGAAAATCCCTGCCGGGCATATGCAGTGTCCCGTCGAAATCGGTGGCGAATATCCCGACCGGAGCCTGTCTGCTATCTACAACCATCAATTCTACCCATCAGTTGTTCTAAGCAGAACAAGGCTTCCAATGGGAAACCCGGAATGTTCCGCTACAAGATTGCATTTCACCCTGAAAAGGAAAAAGATATTCGCATCGGATGAAGAGAGGGATTCGTAGTTCCCCTGTCCCTTTGCTATTATCACATCGGCTTTTTCAAAAATACGTCTGAATTCTACGGAGCAATCGCTCAATACGGTTGCAGGGGCTCCCGATCCGTTATCGATAAGCCTGGCAACCCTGTGCAGACCTGCTTCCATCGCATCTTCAAGCGTGGCGTCATTTATCGCAGGAGCCCCCCTTACTGCCAGGGTGACTTTCTCGCTGGTGAACTGTTCGAGGAATACTCTGTCGAAAACCGTTTCCCCTGCGTTGTCGGCCAGGTAGAGTACACTTTCGGCTTTATCGATCTCCGCCTTCAGCTGCAACGGATCGGCACCGCAGAGCGGCTGCTGCATCGCCTCGCTTAGAATACTGGAAATATCTCTATCAGAAACTCTCTCCTTAGCCCCCAGGTCGATGATATTTCCGGCGATCGCAAGCCTCATTCCTGCTACGAACGGATCATCGGATTCAGATATGATCTTCTCCATTTCCCGAAGCATCTCAAGCGCAGCTGCAGTATGCAGTGATTTCACTTCTTTGTACGGATCCTCAATTCCGGTCATGGATTTCACTATTCTTCCGATTCCCTGGGCGATTTCAGGGGGTGATCTGTCAAGGTCGGTTTCGGACATGTACGCAAAGCAGCTTCGCATGATCTTCTTCTGCAGCTGCAAATCGTTCGTGGACATTATCGCTACTTCCCTGGCCTGACGTACAAGGCATGGAAGGCACTCCAGTTCGGCTTTCATATTCAGTCTCCATCCGGATTTCATGTATTCGATATGGGGGAAAATAATCAATTCTTCGAAGGTCTGCAGTTTGCGTATATTCCTGATTCCATTCATAACTTGAAAGGTGTATTCTAAAGTTGAAGAAAACAGTGATATTCGACCTTGATGGAACACTCCACTTCACGGAGAAGGCGCTTGTTCCGGCAATACAGATGGCTATGGCAGATCTAGGCTACAAGCCTGCCGACCCTGCGAGCATCAATGCCCTTTACGGAGAGCCGCTGGAAGTTTTCTGTAATAAGCTTCTGAAATGCGATGACGAAACATGCCTGCAATTCCGCAATGGTATCAAAAAATATCAGAAGATCACTCTTCCGGAAAGGGGAGAGCTGTACACAGGAACCCGTAAAATGCTTTCCGATCTGAAGGAAATGGGTTTCAGCCTTGCAATCTGCTCGAACGCCGGTCTGAGTTACATTGAACTTGTCACCGGTTCACTCGGTATTGCTGATATGTTCACCCTGCTCGAGGGCAGAGATGGTCAGCCATCCAAAACCGACAGGGTAGGAAGCATCATAAGAAGCACAGGCAGCTCCGTTACCGTTATGGTGGGCGACAGGTATCATGATATCGAGGCCGCCGCTGATAATTCCATTCCTTCAATAGGATGCCTGTACGGTTACGGCAGGGCAGATGAGATGCAGAAAGCGGATTATGCAGCGAACAGCCCGGCTGAAATCGTTAACATCATCGGAAAGATTACTAAGGAGTTACAGCCGTTACCCTGACGCTTCCGTTGGATGTTCTGATTGTGACAGGATTACCACCAACACCGAGAGTTGCCCAGCCGCCCCCATCATCGATACTGACATCACTGAAACCCTCTCCGGATACAGAGACCGAACCGTTGGAAGTAGATATTTCCAGGTCAGCATTGAGCCGGGAATCTATCTCAACATTGATGGCGCCGTTGCTGGTTCGCAGTGTGACTCCCTCAGGGGTGATAGACATGATCTCTCCGGTGATGTTTCCATTCGAAGAGGCGGCGTAGACCAGGTTGCTGCCGGACACTGAAATGCTTCCGTTACTTGTTTCAACACTAACTGAACCGTTGAAGTCAGTAAAAGATATGTTGCCGTTGCTGGTATGAGCCTCCGCTGTACCGCCGCCGCCCGCAACCTCAATACATCCGTTAGATGTGTGCAGTTCGCTGATTTCAACACCAAGCGGAAGACTGAGCTTCAGGCTTACCCCTATACTGGCGTATCTGTCAAACCGGTGGGCTTCAATGCAGGTTATCATTCCGGATGTGATCTCTACTTCAATTTTTTCGAGTTCTTCCTCGCTCCGCCCGGAGGATCTGGTTATCTCGAGTATCATTTCAGTGCCATCGTACCATTCCACGCTGATCGAACCGTTGAATGTCGATACTGTAACAGTACTGTTTGCGGGAATTGAATGTGTTTCGGTAACGACTGAAACGTAGTTACCACAGCCGGCCAGCAGTACCAGGAGCACCGCAGAACAGAAACTTCCGATTGAAAATACGTTCTTCATTGCATCCCCCTTATCCCGATTCTGATAATGCGGTGGATCAGCTCACTCGAGAGTTCTGAATACCGCCGCAACCTTGCCCACAACCCGTATATCCTCATCTTCATTCCAATATACTATGGGCTCAAAATCCGGGTTCTCAGAATGCAATTCTATCCTGGTGCTGAACCTGAAGAAACGCTTGACTGTTGCCTCGTCACCGATTCTTACAACTGCAATTTCCCCCTGTTCCACGAATGGCTGAGGACGAACCAGTACAAGATCCCCGTCCAGGATTGCAGCGCCTGTCATGCTGTCGCCGTTCACTCTGAGGAAGAACGCTCCCTCGGTTTTTGCTATATCGGCCGATACGGGTATGTAATCCTCTATGTTCTCCTCGGCCAGCAGGGGCAGGCCTGCAGCAACCGAACCGACAAGCGGGATTTTCTTGATACCTGTATTACTGTCTCTAACCACTTTCAGAGCCCTTGCGGTACCCTCTGTTCTGTTCAGGTAGCCCTTTTCAACCAGTCTGTCGATATGGTCCTTGACGCCTTTTGTGCTTTTCAATCCGAAGTGACCCTGTATATCTCTTATGCTGGGCGCATACGCGTGCTCGTCTATGTAAGCGCAGATAAAATCAAGAACCTGTTTCTGGCGATCAGTGATTTTCCTCAATAGCTATCACCTCCTACCTATACATATGTTTACTTGTTTAAAATGTCAAGATGCCTGCATTGATTGACCCTTCAATAATACGATTACATATTCGATAGGTAGGAAATCATTGACAAACAAATCAGGGAGGCTGAAATGGAACCTGTTAAAAAGGGTGATCTACTTGTCTGTTCCGAATGCGGTGTGGAGCTTGAAGTCACGAAAAAATGTGATTGTACGAACTGCGAAATAATATGCTGCGGGAAACCGATGGAAGTGAAGGAAAACTCTTCCAAAGGATGCTGCTGCTAAGCTATCTCATCTGTCTTATATTACAGTATGGTAAATATACTGTAATCGGGTCGCTCTAGAATCTGGATGAGGTGTTTCTGTGAAAATTGCCCTGGTTTATCCCAGATGGGACTGGATAGAGTACAACGGACTCGCCGAGCCGGTTGGACAATTGCAGCTGGTTACATCTCTCCGGAATGCAGGACATCAGGTGGAATTCCTGGACTATTCGTTCTGCACCAGACTGGACGAGCTGGACTCAAGAGCAGCCGGGACCGGTCTTGTAGGAGTTGCTATTTCCGCCGCTGCCAAGATGAGCAGGGCGGATATCGTTACCAGACATCTTAAAAGTGTCATCCCCGATGCTCTCTTTCTTGCCGGAGGTGCGTACCCGAGCATTTTCCCCGGCGATACTCTGGAAACAATACCCTTTGATTTCGTTCTTGTCGGTGAAGCCGAGGATTCCATCGTTGAACTCGCAGGCGCGATAGCAAACGGAAAGGACCCCGGCGATATTCGAAACCTCGTATACATCAGGGATGGAAAGCTTGTTGAAAATCCCAGAAGACCAGTACCTGCAGACCTTGATGCGCTGCCTTTCCCTGCACGTGATGTTGTGGATTACGATTCATACCTGGCGGAGGGTATGTCCGAGTACGGGATGATCACCACGCGTGGATGCCCGTTCAACTGCTTGTACTGCAAACCCAGTACGGATTTCATCTTCGGGGGGAACATAAGGTACCGGAGCGCAGAGAATGTCGTGGAGGAAATCGTCCAGCTGGCAAAGATCAGATCCCTCACAAAACTTCCCGTTTTCTTCAAGGATGATACGATAACAATGCATCCTGAGGAGTGGTTCGAAGCTCTCAGGGATCTGCTCCGCAGCGAGTGTATTGAACTCACCTGGCACTGTAACAGCAGGGTTGACACGGTATCGCGCGAGAAAATTCAGCTTATGGCAGAGAGCGGCTGCCACTGCATATCGTTCGGAGTGGAAAGCGGCAGTCAGAAGATACTGGATTTCTACCGCAAGGGAACAACGCCGCAGCAGGCCGAGCAGGCATTCAGATGGTGCCGTGAATTCAGGGTCGAGGCAACCGCCAATCTTATGATAGGTTTTCCCATGGAGAATGAGGAAGATCTGAAGGCAACCTACGACCATCTGAAGAGGCTCAAGCCGGATGATATCATCGTGTATTTCTCAACGGCGATTCCGGGCAGGTACATTCACGACTGGGCGAAAGAAAATGGTTACCTGGCCAACGACACCAACCCCGAACTGCTTGACCCCGCAAGAAACAGGGCGTACGAGGTCATGAATATGCGGCTTCCTTTCCTTGAACTGGATGATGTTATCAACTGGAAAAGACGCATCGAAAGATACCGCAGCTGGCGCAAGGTATCCAGTTACAGCAATATCAGGAAATGGACAACTGAACTGATGCACCATCCGGGTTCCGCAACGAAAAAAGCCTACAGGGTCATCCGGGGTTTCGGCGGCAGAGGAGAGGATGATATAGTCAGCAGATAGAGTTTTCTTAAGATCTCATGAAAAAAAGAACCGCCCGATTGATTACCGGGCGGTTTCTTTATGAAACAAGCCTGTTTCTTCTAATCCTCAAGAAGGTCGCTGAAGAATACCAGGAACACCGCGATGCGCCTTGTCATTTCGGCATGGGTTCCATCAGCGTATAGAATAACCTGAAAATGATTGTTCTCGACCGTTCCGTCGCTCTGTATCTCTGCTACTTTCATGAAGCTTATGTCGGTGAGTCTTCCGTTTCCGTTCAGGCTGTAAAGCTCCTGGAACGAATCATCCTCAATTCTGCCATTGTCATCTATGTAGCCAAGAGTATGAAATGAATCGTCCTCAATTCTTCCATCCTCCTTGATATATCCCAGGATTTCAAATGAAGCGTTTTCTATTCTGCCGCTATCTCTTATGTAGCCAACAGTGGTAAAATCGCTTCCTTCAAGTCTTATGTCGCCGGCGATGGAAGGAGCTGCCAACAGGAGCATGGTTACGACTATTACAAGTAGGTTCCTCATTAGAACCTCCTTTCTTATTATAGGTATGCTTCAACTGAAAGTGGGGATTGTCAAGTAATGAACTGGATTTTGATCATACTATTATCGTTTTCATTACTATCAAATGACTATGTCGATATTAACACTGCAGACGAATGGACACTTCAAACGCTTCCTGGCATCGGCCCGGTACGAGCATCGAACATTGTTGAGTACAGAACGCTGTTCGGTCCTTTCATGGAATTATCCGAACTTGAATACGTAAACGGCATCGCTCCGGGAACGATCACGATGCTGGAGGATCTGGTTTGCATAGATACCACTTTAATACCTGCTCCTGATACTCTTCACTGGATCGAAAAAGTGGATTTCCTCTCCCCCGCCCTCATCGTCTCCTATCTGGATGTTGGACAGGGGGACGCGATTCTGGTTGAAGCTGTCGGAGGGAGAACCCTTCTGTTCGACGGAGGACCTGATGCGGGAGGTCCCCTCGAACCGGCTGTTGTATTCCGCCTGCACGAACTGGGAGTGGACACCATCGACATCCTCTCATTTTCACACCCTCATGCGGATCATGTCGGAGGTCTTGCTTCCGTGATGAGAAATTTTACCGTTCTTGAAGTACTTGATCCGGGAATGCCCTACTCATCCTGGCTGTACGAGGATTTTCTGAACTCGGTCATGAATGAGGGCTGCCCCTACAGCTTCCTTGAAACAGGTATGACTTTCCACCTGTCGCCCCTCGTTACGGTTTGTGTGGTGTACCTCGGCTCGGAGGGAGCCGATCTCAATATAAATGAGAGTTCTGCCCTTCTTAGAATTACATGCGGAAACTTTTCTACTCTTCTCACCGGTGATATGGAGGAGGAATCGGAACGAACCTGTACTCCCGACGCTCTACCTGTTACAGTATTGAAAGTACCCCATCACGGCAGCCTCACTTCGATCTTCCCGCCATATTTGAGAAGGCTGAACCCGCAGATAGCGGTATTTTCAGCGGGTAGAAACAACAGATTCGGACATCCGCACCCTCGAGTTATCGAGATATATCAGGAGCTGGGATCTGAAATCTTGCGAACTGACACTCAGGGAACTATTGTTGTGCAAACCGACGGAGAGGTTTTCAGTATTTCTACTCTCATGACCGGGTTTCAAACTGGGGATTACAATTGAAAATTCGAACTAGACTCGGCCCGTATTTCTACATTCTTCCTGCGCTGATCATAGTGCTGGTTTTCAGAACCCTGCCTATTCTCAGCTCCTTCACGGCTTCATTCACGGATTACGACATCGGTGGATTTCACGGTTTCGTCGGCTTTGCTAATTACGCCCGCATGCTTTCCGATGCACGCTTCTGGCAGAGTGTTCTCAATACGGTTTTCTTTGTTCTGGGCGTTGTTCCCGCAGGATTACTGATTCCACTTTTCCTTGCGATGCTTCTGAGGCGCAAACTGGCGGGGAAGAGCTTTTACAGAACTATATACTTCCTGCCGGTTGTAACGTCCGCGGTGGCAATATCAGTCGTATGGACCTGGCTTTATAACCCCGAAGCAGGTCCCATAAACCAGATAATCACCGCCCTGGGAGGAGAGCCGCTGCTGTGGCTGCGGGAACCCCGCGGCATTTTCGAAATGATGCTCTCCCCGCTGGGAATACACCCGAAGGGAATTCTGGCGGGACCCAGCCTGGCTCTGGTATCACTTATGCTGGTGAGTATATGGAAGAGCACCGGGTACAATACCGTTCTGTTCCTGGCAGGTCTCGAGAATATTGACGAGTCATACTACGAAGCGGCAAGACTGGATGGGGCTGGCGCCTGGGGCACGTTCCGTCACATCACATGGCCACTTCTTTCACCAACAACTTACTATGTGCTTATCATGAGTACTATCGTATCATTCAAAACATTCGCACTGGTTTACGTTATGACGCCTCCTCCAGGCGGGGGACCGCTGGGGACGACAAATGTAATGGTGTTCTACCTGTTCCAGAAGGCATTCGACCGATTCGATATCGGTTACGCAAGCGCTATATCCGTCTTCCTTTTTCTTATCCTGCTTTCACTTACAATCGCTCAGCGCAGGATCGCCGGTAAGCGGGTGTATTACTCATGATATCGATGAATCCAAGAACAGCAGCATTGAGTATCACAAAGCATTTCTTTCTGATACTGGGGGGTATTCTCATGCTGCTCCCCTTCCTCTGGATGGTTAATACATCTCTCCAGCAGGGAGGTTTGAGTAATTACGTTGAAGCATGGACCAAGGTTCCATTCGGCAGGTATTTTCTTAACACGCTGTTTGTTACGCTGCTTACCGTTGCGGGTGTGCTTGTAACGGCCAGCCTGGCTGCGTATTCCTTTGCCACAATGAAATACAGGGGAAGAAACTTTCTGTTTCTGCTCTTCCTTTCAACGATGATGGTACCTCAGCCTGTTTACCTCGCTCCCTCGTACGTCATTCTTGCAAAACTCGGTTGGATAAACACTTATATGGCTCTGATAATACCATGGACAACGAATGTGTTCAGCATATTCCTTTTCAGGCAGCATTTCAAAACCATTCCTAAAACACTGTACGAAGCGGCTATTCTTGATGGCTGCGGAAGGCTTAAATATCTATGGAAGGTGGTCCTGCCCCTTTCCAAGCCGGTCATCGTCACGGTTATTCTGTTCAATATCATCGGATCATGGAACAGCTTCATGTGGCCCCTGGTTGTAACTCATTCGGAAAACCTGAGAGTACTCCAGGTGGGATTGTCGTATTTCAATCAGGAGCAGTCCAGCAACTTCGAGCTTCTGATGGCGGCTTCGACGTTTTCCACCATCCCCCTTGTAATACTGTTCCTTTTCGTTCAGAAACGCATTGTAGCAAGTTACAGTAGATCCGGAATCAAGGACTGATTTTGAAAAAATACATCATCCTCTGCATTCTGCTGGCGGCAATTCCATTGTCGGGGGATACATTGCGATCGGAAGCTCTCTCTGTCCTTGAACGATTGTCATCCCAGGGATATACGGGAACCGGAATAATTCTCTTCAGTCTCAACCTGCTTGAACCCTGCACCCTAATGGTCTATCCTCCGCTGAATTCGTCAACCGGAGGTTTCTACGCAGCCCTGGGCGGGAACAATATCCTTGATCTGGGTCTAAGACTTGAGGGAGAGGACTGGTTTTCAGAAGATACAATGCCGGACGATTATCCTGTTCTCAGGCTTGATTCGGTACAGGTATCCGATGGAAAGCGTTTGATTATCTGCGCGTATGACATGATCAGAGGTTTCAGGAGTGACAGTGTGGCAGTAATATGGGCATTTTCCCCTGTTGACCGGACTGATTAATGGTCATAGGCTATCTGTTATTCAAAAGAATTGCGAAACGGAGAATATCAATGAAGAAAATTCTGGCAGCAGTCATGCTGGCAATAATAACAGGCTCCCTATCTGCGGGTACAGCAGGTTTTGCGTTCCTGCAGGTGCCCGTCGGAGCCAGAGCAGTTGCGATGGGTGGCGCTTTCACAGCAGTACCGGGAGACCCCATGGGTCTGTACTGGAATCCGGCCACACTGGCCACACTGCAGGAGCAGGTATTTACTTCCACTTATACCGGTTATCTGATGGATATGCAGGCAGGCTTTGCAGGATGGGTCAATCCCTCGGGCAATGATCTTGTAGGAGTTTCCGTGAATTACTTTTACGGAGGCAGTTTTATAAGAACCTCGATGATGAACCCCACTGGAACCGGTGAGGAATTCAGCACAAACAGTGTTGCGCTCGGTGGAACCTACGTGCATAAATTCGGACACTCCCTTTCCGTAGGAACAACAGCCAAGTTCGTCTATTCAAGCATCGATTCGTACAGTGGAAATGCTTTTCTTGTGGATGTCGGCGCATGGTACAAACCATCCCTCGTTTCATTCGGTCTCGTAATAAGAAATGCAGGCATTCAGACCAAGGCCTTCTATCAGGAAAACGATCCAATGCCCACAACAATTGCGGCGGGAGCATCGGCCGAATTCCTTGATGACAAGCTGCTGGTCGCCGCTGATATAAGTTATCCACTTCAGGGAGACTTCGATGTGTCCCTCGGCATCGAGTATTCTCCACTGGATATGCTTTCCCTGCGGGCTGGGGGAAACCTCCATGACAAGAACGCTGCCGACAATGCAGGCGGGACTTTCTTTGACGCTCTTGCATTCGGCGGGGGCACTAACTGGAACAGGTTTACATTTGATTACGCCTTCAAACCCTTTGCTGATCTTGGAAGCATTCACAGAATCAGCCTTGGCATTGCTCTGTGACATTATCCACTTATTTACTACTGTTCTTACTGACGATACTCATGGCCGCATCCTGCAATACTGAAACCCGGGCAGAAGGAAGACTGGAAAGACTTGATACTTTCAGAGCTTCCCTTCCAGAAAATGTCAGGTTAGAGTTTGACGCCATCGAAGGCAGGGAAGACTGCGATCATGTCGGTCTCCTGCTTGAAGGAGCCAGGAACGATCTCCCGCTTTTCAACAGCACTCTGGATTCAATCGTAAACGCTGAACTGATAGACACATTTTCAAATGAAGAAATCGTATACTATTTCTGGTATTATTTTGATTACGCCTTAGAGACAGGTTCTGTTAGAGGACCCTGAGGGGGGGCTCAACCGGTTAAACAAGACCGGAACCAATTGAAAACTGAAACAACGCCCAGCGGCACGATGATCCTGGGTCTTGGGAATCCGATCCTCGGCGATGATGGAATCGGCTGCGCTGTAGCTGAATTCATTGGGAATAGATTGGGAACAGGTTCAGGGGTGACAGTTCTCTCTACTTCAGTTTCTCTTATCAGGCTGGTGGATGAAATCTCAGGCCACCATCGGCTTGTTGTCATAGACTCTATAACAACTGGCCAGGCCGAACCGGGGGTGCTTATGGAGATTGAGTTTCGGAAACGCAGCTCGTCCCCGATCTCGGCTCATCATTTTTCTATTGAACAGCTTCAGGATATCGGTAATGCACTGGGTCTATCAATGCCCGGGTACGTTAAGGTCTATGGGATCGAAATAATCCGGCCTGAAGTGTATGAAGATAGTCTTTCCCCTGCTCTGGAGGATCTTCTCCCTGAATTTGCCGAAGAGATTATCAATCAAGAGCTTCTTTCCAACTGCATGATACACGACTCCAATACGACACCGAGAGGAGAATTTGCTGTATGAGTGAGAAAATGGGGTTGGCTCCCCCCAAAAGCCCTCCGATCCGCCTGACACGCGAGATAGTCAATGCCGGTTTCAAACAGCGGGTTGATGAATTGAGCGGACAGCATTCGGACGCATGCTATCAGTGCGGAAACTGCTCATCCGGATGCCCCCTGGCTCAGGAGATGGACATCCTCCCCAGCAGGGTCATGCGACTGGTTCAACTGGGACAGAGTGATGACATTTTCAACAGCGAAACGATATGGATATGCGCAAGTTGCTTCCAATGTACAGTCAGATGCCCGAAGGGAATCGACATACAGGCTGTAATGGATGCAGTCCGGCAGATAGCGATGGACGAGGGAATTGATCATTTCGGCCCGGACCAGATCAGTCCGGAATTAGCTGCCGAAGTCCCTCAGCCGGGGCTTGTCGGGGTCTATAGAAAACTGGCAACCTAGAACTGGAGGAAACATGGCCAAGATTGCTTACTATCCGGGCTGTGCCCTTAATGAAAGGTCCTCCCATCTCGACCGCTCAGCACGGGATGCTACCCTGAGACTGGGTTTCGAGCTGGATGAGCTGGATACATGGACCTGCTGCGGGGCGGTTCCCCCGGTATCTGAAGAAAGGGTGATGAACCTTATTGCCCCTTCCAGAATTCTAAAGGATGTACGTGATTCGGGAAGAGATACTCTTATAACAATATGCGACTTCTGTTACAATACCCTGAAAAGGACGAACTATAGTATAAAATCCGATGAAATCACCAGGAAAAGAGTTAACGCTTTCCTTGCCGATGACACCCCTGAGCGGGATTATCTTGAAAAGGATGATTCTCTCTGGGTAGATTACGAAGGCGAAGTTAAAGTGATTCATCTCATGGAATACCTGCGCGATGAACTGGGTTACGATAAAATCACCGAAAACCTCAAAAGATCACTGAGGGGACTTAAGATCGCACCTTACTACGGCTGCGTCATGTTAAGACCTCAGAACGAAATACAGCTGGACGACCCTGAGAATCCTGCCATAATCGAGGATTTCATCACCGCTCTGGATGCCCAGCCTGTAAAGTATCCTTACAGGACGGAATGCTGCGGATCGTATCTGTCGGTCTCCAGTCCCGACGCTTCTACAAGGCTATGCTACAGAATACTCACTTCAGCAAGGAAGAACGGGGCGGATGCAATTGTAGTCAGCTGTCCTCTCTGTTTCTATAACCTCGATTCAAGACAGAAGGCTATAAGTGAAGCCTATTCCGATTTTAAACCTGTTCCGATATTCTATTTTACTCAACTTCTCTCAGTTGCACTCGGTGTTAAATTCGGCAGGCAGGGTTTTGAGAAGCACAATGTTGATGTAACCCCTGTTCTGGATAAGATCGGCAGCAGTACCGGAAAGGAGGACGAGGTATGAAAAGGATAGGAGTCTTCGTCTGCCACTGCGGTATAAATATTGCTGAAACAGTCGATGTTAAGCGGGTAGCCGAGGAAGCTATGAAAATGGAGGGTGTAGCATATGCCCAGGATTACATTTACATGTGCTCCGAACCGGGACAGACCCTCGTCCGGGAGAAGATAGTTGAAGAGAAGCTGGATGCCGTTATCATCGCCGCCTGCTCCCCCAATCTTCACGAATCCACTTTCAGAGCTGCTGCAGAAGAGGCTGGGCTCAACCCCTGGCAGTGCGAAATCGCGAATATCCGTGAACAGTGCAGCTGGGTCCATACAGACAGGGAAAAGGCGACCAGCAAGGCTATTCATATCGTCGCTACAATTGTTCAGAAAACAAAATTGAACGAATCACTCGAGCCTATTCCAGTATCTATTACAAAGAAGGCTCTTGTTATCGGCGGCGGTATCGCCGGTATTCAGGCTGCCCTGGATATCGCTGATTCAGGCCACAAGGTTATCCTTGTAGAAAAGGAATCATCCATCGGCGGCCATATGGCACAGCTTTCTGAAACATTTCCCACCCTGGACTGTTCTCAGTGCATTCTCACTCCGAAGATGGTTGCAGCAGGCAAACATCCTAACATAGAACTGATGACTTATTCCCAAGTCGATGAGGTTTCCGGATATGTGGGCAATTTCAAAGTCCGGATAAGGCAGAAAGCTGCCTTTGTGGACTGGTCCAAATGCAATGGCTGCGGCCTGTGCATGGAAAAATGTCCAGCAAAAGTCTCATCCGTTTTTGACAGGGAGCTTGCGAAACACGGGGCGATCTACGTTCCCTTTCCACAGGCTGTCCCCAACAAACCGGTGATTGATAAAGACAGCTGCATCTACTTCAAGTCAGGAAAATGCCGCCTGTGCGAAAAGGTATGCGAGATAGGCGCAATAGATTTCGAGCAGGAGGATCGGTTCATTGAAGAAGAGGTTGGGGCCATCATTACCGCTACCGGTTTTGATACCCTTCCGGTTGTTGACCTGGCCGAATACGGCGCAGGTGAAGTCCCAGATGTAATTGATGGACTGGCCTTCGAGCGCCTCCTATCAGCATCCGGTCCAACCGTAGGAGAGGTACGGAGACCCTCTGACGGCATGGTTCCGAAGGAGATCGTCTTCGTTCAGTGCGCAGGTTCAAGGGATCCTGAGCGCTACAAACCCTACTGCTCCAAGATCTGCTGCATGTATACAACGAAACACGCTCTTCTGTACAAGCACCGTGTTCATGATGGCCAACCCTATATCTTCTATATAGACATCAGAACGGGTGGAAAAGGATACGAAGAATTCTACCATAACGCCGAGGAGGAAGAGGGGATCATCTATCTCCGCGGCAAGGTCGCGAAAATATTCCGTGACGGTGACAAGACTGTAGTCTGGGGAACGGATACCCTTACCGGCAGAAACATTGAAATAGCAGCTGATCTTGTTGTTCTGGCCACAGCAGTTGTCCCGAAGGACAGCACGGCTGAGCTCGTAAAGAAACTCAGAATACAGACCGGGCCAAACGGCTTCCTGGCCGAGGCTCATCCGAAGCTGCGCCCGGTGGAAAGCATCAACAGCGGGTTCTTCATAGCCGGAGCTGCCCAGGGACCCAAGGACATACCGGAAACAGTGTCTCAGGCCAGCGCTGCGGCATGCAAGGTTATCTCCCTCTTCTCAAGGGATCACCTGGAGCAGGATCCGGCAATCGCATGGGTCGATGAAGATCTCTGCGGCGGTTGCCGTATCTGCATTTCCGTCTGTCCATACGATGCCCGTGAATTCGACGAAGAGAAGGGAATAGTAATCGTCAACGAAGCTCTCTGCGAGGGCTGCGGATCCTGCGTGGCCGCATGCGCATGCGGAGCGACACAACAGAGGAATCTCTCGGATTCCCAGATCAAATCCATGGTAACAGCAAGTTTGGGAGGTGTGTAATGTTTGAGCCCAAGATAGTCTGTTTTCTTTGCAAATGGTGCACCAGCGCCGGCGCGGATCTCGCAGGCACTTCCCGGCTGAAATACAGACCCAATGGAGTTAATATAAGATTCATGTGTTCCAGCAGGGTTGATCCTGAGCATATCCTCTGGGCATTCCATGAAGGTGCCGACGGAGTTCTCATAGGAGGGTGTCATCCTGGAGACTGCCACTACGAAGATGGCAATTACAAGACACAGGCTCGCATATCCCTCCTGAACCGCCTGCTGGATGATTTCGGGATTGATACCAAGCGCCTTCGGCTGGAGTGGATATCGGCTGCAGAGGGAGCAAAATTCGCGAATGTAATGAATGAATTTACGGAGGAACTGCGTTCAAAAGGACCGCTTAAACTCGCGGCAAGGGAGATGGCAAAATGACAGAACCGTCCGAAACTACCGTAGACTCGCTTGTTCCTATCTTCTTCATGGGGAAAAGGTACGATGTGCCGGCAAGTCTAACGATTCAGAAAGCGCTGGAATACGCCGGCTATCAGCATATACGAGGCTGCGGCTGCCGCGGGGGAGTGTGCGGTGCCTGCGGTACCGTGTTCAGAATACCAGGCAGCTACAAACTTCAGGTAGGTCTGGCCTGCCAGACCGTTGTACAGCCGGGAATGCACCTGATGATACTGCCCTTCTATCCCGGGAACAGGTCTGTCTTCGATATTGAAGAGATGAAAGGAACCGGGGGTGAGCTTGCCGCCCTGTACCCCGAGATTTTCAAATGCATAGGTTGCAATGCATGCAGCCAGGGTTGCCCGATGGACATAGATGTGATGCACTACATGGCTCAGGCTATAAGGGGCGACGTGGCAGGTGTGGCCGAAACATCCTTTGACTGCATCATGTGCGGTCTCTGCGCCTCCAGGTGTCCGGCGGAAGAAGTGCAGTTCAATGTAGCCATCCTTGCAAGAAGGCTGAATGCGAGACACAATATCATCAGGGCAAAACATCTGGAAGAAAGAGTCAAAGAGGTAGATGGCGGAAAATTCGAAGAACCTCTGAGAGACCTCATGAGCAAATCAACGGAAGAATTGAAGGAGCTGTACAAAGCCAGGGAAGCGGAACCCCAGATGGCGGAAGAAGACTGGAAACCTGTGGATGCGAGGTATGTCTGATGAAAAAGAGAATTGGACTGGAGGTCAGCAATGCCGTATCCTGAATCGCTGAAAAAACTTATAGAAAAAGTGGTAGCCACACGTCCTGCAAGGGTGGAGAGAAAGAAGAACGGTCAGGAATTTCCTCCGCTCAAACTTGAGGAGCGGGAACCTGTTCTCAGAAATTTCCATCCGGATTTTATCGAAGGAACACGCCGCTCGATCAAAGTCGGACCCAGTAAAGGCTACGCGATCAGCAATGAAATAGTAGACCTCCTTGAAGCCAAGAGCAGGGTGAATCCTTACCTGATCAACCTTCTAGACCCGGATTTCGAAACGGATGTCCTGATAATCGGTGCTGGCGGGGCTGGAACAGCTGCTGCGCTTCTTGCTGCGCAAAACGGTGCAAAGGTTACCATTGCTACAAAACTTCGCCATGGAGACGCGAATACCATGATGGCCGAAGGGGGTATTCAGGCAGCCGACAAGGTTGGAAAGGATTCTCCGTACTACCATTATCTGGACATTCTGGGAGGCGGTCACTTCGTAAATGATCCGGAACTCGTATACACGATGGTTAAGAATGCACCGGATGCACTGCGATGGCTCGAAGGGATGGGCACATCCTTCTCCAAATACGAAGATGGCAAAATGAAGACCATGCACGGTGGAGGAACATGCCGTAAGAGGATGCATTACGCGGCGGATATCACCGGTGCAGAAATAATGAAAACCATCCGTGACGAATCAAGAAATCACGAGGATATGATCAACGTGATCGAATTCTCCCCGGCGGTGGAAATAGCCCTTGATGATCAGGGACGCTGCGCGGGAGCCGTTCTGTACAACCTGGAAACGGCCGAATATCACTTTGTGAAAGCCAAGGCTGTCATCATAGCAACAGGGGGAAGCGGAAGGCTGCACATACAGAATTTCATGACCACCAACCACTACGGTGCCACAGCAGATGGAATCGTCATGGCCTACAGAGCCGGTGTACCTGTTTCCTTCCTTCATACGGTGCAGTACCATCCCACAGGTGTGGTATTCCCTGAGCAGGCTGAAGGAATCCTGATAACGGAAAAATTCCGCGGCGCTGGCGCGAATGTACTTAACATCAATGGCGAACAGTTCGTCTACGAGCGTGAACCGAGGGATGTGGAAGCGGCCTGCATTATCCGCGAATGCAGCCCGGAAGGAAGAGGCAACGGTGTTCCTACTCCCACGGGCAAATTCGGTGTATGGCTGGATTCCCCAATGATAGACATGCTCAAGGGCGAGGGAACCGTAAGGAAAGAGTTCCCCGGAAAACACATTCTCTTCAGACGGTTCGGAATCGATATATCCACAGAGCCCATGCTCATCCACCCGACTCTGCACTACCAGAACGGCGGACTGGATATAAACAATAAATGTGAAACGAATGTACCCGGTCTTTACGCTGCAGGCGAAGTGGCAGGGGGAATTCATGGCGAGAATAGACTCATGGGTAATTCTCTCCTGGACGTTATCGTGTTCGGCAGAATAGCCGGCATACAGGCAGCCGAGTACATCAGGGAGCATGGTGACAGCGGTACTGCGAATCTCAATCATGTCAAGCAGTACAATGAAGAAGTTGAAGCCGCAGAAATAGATGTAGACAGAATAGCACCCATGATACTGCCTGACTACAGCAATCCTGAAGTCAGGAAAAAGCAGCTCACAAAGGATTACTTCGGAACCCTGTTATGACAGGAAAAGAGGATTATTCATGAGCAAACCGAAAGTAGCCTTATACTGGGCTGCCAGCTGCGGCGGATGTGAAATAGCAGTACTCGATATAGGGGACAGAATACTGCCTCTTACCGAGGCTGTGGATATTGTTTTCTGGCCATGCGCCATCGATATTAAGTACGATGAGGTCAGAGCCATGGAGGATGACGAGATAGACCTCTGCCTGTTCAACGGAGCCATAAGGAATTCGGAGAACGAAGAGATGGCGAAGCTTCTCAGGCAGAAATCGAAATTACTTGTGGCCTACGGATCATGTGCCTATGAAGGGTGTATTCCGGGGCTTGCTAACCTGAAAACCCGCAAGGAAATCCTCAGGCGCAACTACATTGAAATACCTTCCATGGACAACCCGGATGGTATCTACCCCCAGACCAGAACGGAAGTACCTGAAGGGATACTCGAACTGCCGGAACTCTACGATACTGTATACACACTCGATCAGGTTGTGGATGTGGATTACTACGTTCCCGGATGCCCTCCTGTCGCGGATCAGACATGGGCCGTACTGGAAGCTGTGCTAGAAGGAAATCTTCCTGAAAAAGGCAGTGTCGTGGGCGCGGGCACGAAGATAGTGTGCGATGACTGCCCGCTGGAAAAGAAGGAAACAAAAATCTCCAGATTTTTCAGACCACACGAGATCATACCAGAACCGGATATCTGCCTGCTCGAGCAGGGTATATACTGCGCGGGAATAGGAACACGTGCGGGATGTGAGGCTCTATGTCCTTCCGTCGGAATGCCCTGTAGAGGGTGCTACGGGCCCCCACCAGAGGTATTTGACCAGGGCGCTAAGATTGTAAGTGCTCTCGGTTCAATAATTGACTCAGAGGACCCTGATGAAGTGGACAGAATAATGGAGCAGATCCCCTGCCCCGCAGGTCTCTTCTACCGCTTCAGCCTGCCACATTCAATACTCCGGAGGAAGACTACAGATGACTACAAGGATTAGCATTGACCCGATAACCCGCCTTGAAGGTCACGGAAAGGTAGAGATATTTCTTGACGATGCGGGTAATGTAGAAAACGTCTATTTCCAGGTTCCGGAACTCAGGGGCTTCGAAACATTCTGCGAGGGGCATCCTGTTGAGGAACTTGCAAGGATAACAACCAGAATATGCGGTGTCTGCCCTGAAGCTCACCACATGGCTTCTGCGAAAGCTGCGGATGCTGTGTACGGTGTGGAAATACCATCAGCGGCCAAAAAGCTCAGGGAATTACTCTACAGCGCATTCTTCGTAACGGATCATGCAACCCATTTCTACATTCTGGGAGGACCCGATTTCATAGTAGGACCCAGTGCAGACCCGAAGGTCAGGAATATCCTTGGCGTTATAGCAAAGGTCGGCAGGGAAACTGGGCTTAAGGTGATCAACACAAGGCACAGGTGCCACCAGGTTATCAAGACTCTCGGCGGAAAGACCATACACCCGGTTTCATCGATACCCGGCGGGGTCTCAAAGGGACTCAACGAGGAGGAGAGGAAAGAAATCGAGAGTGTCGCCCGCGACGCCGTTGAGTTCGGAAAGTTCAGCCTGAAGGCTTTTGAGGATATAGTCCTTGCAAACAAAGCGTATGTAGACTTGATCCTGCACAAGGGATACTCTCACAACACCTACAACATGGGGACCGTCGATGAAAACAATCACATCAACTTCTACGAAGGCATGGTCAGGGTAACAGACCAGGATGGTAAGGAATTCGCAAAATTCCATCCGGACGATTATCTCGATCATATAGCGGAGAGAGTTGAACCCTGGACATATCTCAAGTTCCCATATCTGAAAAAGATAGGCTGGAAGGGGTTAGTTGATGGTAAGGACAGCGGCGTGTACAAAACCACTCCTCTTTCAAGATGCAACGCTGCTGATGGAATGGCGACACCGCTGGCTCAGGAAGAGTACGAAAAGATGTACGAAACACTCGGCGGTAAACCTGTTAACGCAACTCTTGCAACACACTGGGCCCGTCTTGTAGAGTTGCTATACGCTGCGGAGCGTATGCTTGAGCTGGCAACCGACCCTGAGATTACTTCTGACAACATAAGGACAATACCAACGAAGACACCCTCAGAAGGCGTAGGAGTGGTCGAAGCGCCCCGCGGAACGCTGTTTCATCACTACATCACTGATGAGAATGGTATCGTCAAGAAAGTCAACCTCATAGTGGGAACAACTAACAACAACGCGGCCATCTGCATGTCACTCAAGAAAGCAGCCCAGACTGTAATAAAGAACGGCAAAACAGGGCAGGGACTTCTGAACCTGGTGGAAATGGGATTCAGGGCATACGACCCGTGTTTCGGATGCGCGACACATTCCCTTCCAGGCTCAATGCCGCTTATTATTAACATCCATGACGGAAACGGAGATATTCTCGATCAGATAAAAAGAGACTGAAATCGCTTTCCGCCCTTGACAGCCACGGCATCTTTCCTATAATGCGCCTTGCAGTCGCGGGGTGGAGCAGTCTGGTAGCTCGTTGGGCTCATAACCCAAAGGTCGCAGGTTCAAATCCTGTCCCCGCTACCAAATCGATCGGGTCGGCGGTAGCTTTGCAACTACCGCCGCCCACAGCACCGAACGTACGGTTCCGTATTCGGCGCTTCCTATGTTGCTCTTCTAATCAACATTTCTTCAAGCAGTGAGTATAAGCCCATGCC
>JAUVIR010000007.1 GCA_030592645.1 Candidatus Fermentibacterota bacterium
ACCACAGGTTCTACAGAAACAACAGTGTGCCCTATTATTGGGAGAATTACCTCGATAGACTGATTAACATTTCGGAAAACAGAGGCTGGATAGATCCTGATTCCGCCTCCTGTGCCCGGGCGGATTCGATCGTGTTCAGGCCATGAACGAGCGGGGCCGTTAATTGTCGGGGTCGAATTATTGGGGTCGTATCTTGAATTTTGGCATTCCTAAATGTCTTAACAAATGAAATGCCAAAATTCAAGATACGACCCCAATAATGTTAAGATGTCAGGTCCGACCCCCAAAGATCGGCCCCAAATGTTAACTGGTGAGAGATGCTTAATAGGTTTATTATACGTGATACATATAAGTACGGATGCAACTCGATAACGGGGGGTTTTTATGGCTGGAGATAAAGCTGTCGAACTGAGGCATGATGGAAAAACCTACAGGGCAGACAATAGAGAGGTATTCTTTAAATGGGCGCGGGAACACAGAATTTCACTGGATGACAGTTACAGGATAGCGGGAACGGAGAAATGGATACCGGTAACCGCGAACAACGAGCTTAACATCCTGCTGGACCCTGAGAACTGGTGGAAGATCAAGATGGGCGGCAAAACCTTTGTTGCGCCGGACTGGGATACCATCGTTAAATGGGCGAAGGAGGGAAGACTCTCGATAGATGTCCAGATCGAAGGACCGAAGACCCCGCCGGGAGGAATTCTTGGAAAGGCATCCACTGAACTCTCCCCCCATCTGCGTGAATGGGTATCCGATGACCCCGAGAAGAAACCGGTAAGGCTCCGTTTTGACGACAGGATCTTCATCCCGGGTAATGTGGACACTCTCAAGAAATGGATCCTTGAATCCAGGGTTCCCATGGAGGCGGAGGTTTCGATTCAGGGGGAAGTCTGGCAGCCGGTAGCGGATTGCGGATACTTCGAAGTGGACCTGTGGCCCACGGAAGCTTCATTGATGTCGGATGACGAACTGTCCAGGCCGGTCAGCCGTACCAAGCCCCCGAGAACCGATGCTGCAACCGAACCTCCGGAAACCGGTAAACCAGGTACTGGTGATGAAGCTGAACCTGTTTTTCGGGATGGAACCCGGGATGAAAAGGCCGAGGATGCTCCCGCTGCGGACGGACAGCAGAAAATCTACCGAATCACTACTTCCTACGGAGAGGATTATACAATCGAAAACCCGGAGGAAGTTCTTTCACTTCTGAAAAGGAAGAGGATACATAGTTTTGACGAAGTAAGGCACCCGGACCTTCCGGACGGTTTGATGTTCGTCAGCGAGTACCTCCGTGAATATATGCCGGAAAAGGGATCGTTCATCCTTCTCCTGATCCTGACAGTCCTGTTCGGAGCCGCCGGAGTTGCGGCAATCGTATTTCAGCAGCCGAACGCTCAATGGATGCTGGCAGGCGGGATCGCATCCCTTGTAATAGCCCTTGTGCTCCTGATCCGGATAATCTGGAAGAGATAATAATGAGGATCACCGATCTCATCGCTGCAACCAGAGATGGCATCAGGATTCCAACAGGTGATATTTACGAATTCGCGGCTGCAATGGGCTCGGGAAGAATTCCCGATTACCAGGTTGCAGCCTGGCTCATGGCCGCTTACATTAAAGGTATTTCAAAGGAAGAAACCGTTGCTCTGACGCTAGCCATGCGGGACAGCGGCACGGTTATAAAGTGGAGCGACGGCCCTCCCCTCGCCGACAAGCACAGTACCGGAGGAGTAGGCGATAAAATATCGCTGATACTGGCACCTCTGGTTGCCGCAGCCGGCCTGAGGGTCCCGATGATAAGCGGAAGAACTCTCGGGCATACGGGGGGAACGCTGGATAAGCTTGAATCGATACCCGGAATGAACGTTCAGCTGCCGCTTTCAGAATTCATTGAACTTGTAGAAACAAACGGAGTGGCGATGACCGGTCAGACCGATGACCTCGCCCCTGCTGACAGAATACTCTATGCCCTCCGGGATGCTACATCCACAGTAACCTCGATTCCCCTTATCAGCGCCAGCATACTCAGTAAGAAGCTCGCGGAGAATACCGATGTTCTCGTATTCGATGTGAAGGTGGGAAGCGGTGCTTTCATGAAGCAACTCCCGCAGGCGGAAAAACTTGCCCGGGAGCTGAAGGGCATTGCCTCGGAAGCTGGAGTGAAGGCTCAGGTTCTCATTACAGGAATGGATTACCCCCTCGGAATGGCAACCGGCAACGCACTTGAAGTTCGAGAGACGCTTGAAGTCCTGAAAGGTTCCGGTCCTGCTGATGTGAGGGAACTTTCGATAAGGCTGAGTGCTTCGATGCTGTGCCAGGCCCAGCCGTCCCTGTATCCTGATACAGCGTCCGCGATCAGTTACTGCGGGGAGCTGCTGGATAATGGGTCGGCAATGAAGAGATTCGTTACGATGGTACATGCTCAGGGCGGTGATCTGGAGGCTTTCCTCTCACTGCCACGGGCACCTGTAGAAATGGAGGTCAGAGCATCTCGCTCCGGATACTGGAACGGGATGAACGCCCTGGAGGTTGGAGAAACTGTCCGGGGTCTCGGGGGGGGAAGGTACAGTATGGACAATAGAATTGAACCGGATACAGGCTGGGAACAGCTTATCCCGGGTGGTACCGAGGTCGCCTGCGGTGATATACTTGGTCTGGTGCATGCCAGGTCAAGGGAAGATGCGTCCATAGCATCGACAAGAATATCAGCTGCGGCACGATGGGATCAGCCTGTACAGCCGCTTATCAGGAAAGCAATATGAAAACGATACCGCAGATAGACATGGGATCTCTTCCCAAACAGCTTCACGATGCAGGGGTTCTTTCCGATACAGGATTAGAAAGGCTTTCAAGGTTCGATGATGTCACGGATGAAAATATTCTTAATGTACTTGTGGCACGCGGCCTGGTTTCCGAGGAGGTTCTTTACAAGTTTCTGGCAGGGCTTTCAGGGCTCCCATTCAAGGTTTTGGATCCGCTCGAGCTTGATTATCAGATTGTAACAGATCTTCTACCCGGAGCATTTGCGCAGAAACATCACCTGGTGATCTTCGATGAAGTTGAATCTGTACTGAAAGTGGCGACAAGCAGCTTTGGAGACACAACACTCCTTGATGACCTGGTTCACATGCTGGGCAGAGATATAGAGTTGTACGTCGGAAGACCTTCGGAGATCGCAAGAGTTATCAGACAGTTCTACGGGCTTCACGGGTCTATCACCGCGGCAGTCAAAGAGCTTGATTCAAGGGATGGAGTTGATCTGGGTAACCTGGAGAGGTACGTATCGAGTAAAACAGATCAGAAAGTTGAACCTACAGACCGCCCTATCGTCAACGCTGTCAATCATCTTCTGCATTATGCCTTTGAGGAGAATGCCAGTGACATTCACATAGAACCCCATAGAAAGGGAACAGTTGTGAGGCTCAGGATTGATGGGGTACTTCACGATATCTACAAGATTCCAAAGAAGCTCCATCTTCCCATAATGTCGCGGATCAAGATGATCGCCGGGCTTAATATCGCCGAGAAAAGAAGACCGCAGGACGGCAGGATAAGAACCCATTTCGAAGGCAAACCTGTTGAAATGAGGGCTTCAACCATTCCAGTCGCTTTTGGCGAGAAAGTGGTTCTGAGAATCCTGGATCCCGCCCTGCTGATGCAGGATCTCGCAATGCTTGGTTTTGATAACGATGACCTTGTCAGGTATAAAAACGCGCTTGATAAGCCTAACGGTCTGATACTGGTTACAGGCCCCACAGGAAGCGGTAAAACAACTACTCTGTATTCTTCACTCACAACTCTGGCGACCAAGGAGAAGAATATCACCACCATTGAAGATCCTATTGAATTTGTTACGAACGAATTCAATCAGATAGCCGTTCAGCCCGCCATTGATCTGACTTTTGCGACATCGCTGAAGTATATTCTCCGGCAGGATCCAGATATAATTATGGTGGGTGAGATCCGTGATAAGGAAACAGCCAGAAGCGCTATGAGAAGTGCCCTGACCGGTCATCTTGTTCTCAGTACTCTTCATACGAACGATTCAGCTTCCGCCGCCATAAGATTGATAGATATGGGTGTTCAGCCCTACCTGCTTTCTACGACTCTTGTTGCTGTGATTGCGCAAAGACTTGTGCGCAAGGTATGCGAGAAGTGCAGTGAGGAATACATGCCGTCGGGATCCTTGTGTGAATCTATCGGTCTTGAGGAGGGGGTTGCCCTTAAACGCGGCAAGGGCTGCAGGAACTGCCGCGGCACCGGTTACAGAGGACGTATTGCTGTGTTCGAGGTATTTGAGATGACAGAGGAGATACGTGCGGATATAATGAGAAGTGCATCCATTGATGATATTCGCAGAACAGCGGTTGCACAGGGGATGACCACTCTCCATTCGAATGCTCTTTCAAAGGTCCGCCTCGGAGTGACAACTCCGGAGGAAATGCTGAAAGTTACATTGGGGGTCGAATGACAAAACTGCTATGCATCAGTATTCCGGCAGCTGTTTTATTGATTCTTGCCTGCGGGGAAGAATCCCCTCCTGACGTAATTAACGGAGGCGATACAGTTGTTGCAGAGGTCAGCGATTCAGTGATAGTATTGCCGGACAGCCCCATGGAGGTGGCTCTGGATTTTTCCAACAGACTGGGAATGAACGATCCGAGCTGTTACGAGCTTATTTCCACCGGATTTGCCGATTCACTGCCGATGGACAGTCTCTCCCCGCAGCAGATATTCGGTAGATGGAGAGCCTTCGATGCAGGCGGTCGTCTTACTTCGATCCTTGAAAGTACCGGAGGCATGAAAACCTCTTACTACTGCACGATCAGAAGAATGGAAATGCCGGCAATCAACCGGATCGATTTTATTCTTGCGGACGACACCTGGCTGATCGATGGCTTCGGAGTTGATCTGCCCCGGGACACAGAAGATTCATTGACGATCGAACAGCTGGCAAATCTCGTTCTTCAGAGCCCGCAGGTCAGAAGAGAGATGCACGTTGTAAGAGTGCTTTACGATGACTGTGTGATAGATTCGATTCAGAACTACGCATCCCTTAACGCCGCTGTTGAATCGGGTACGGATTTTCGTGATTTTCTGCTTGATCTTCAGCCCGGGAGTTACGCTGTACTGGCCGAGAGCAATATAAGAAGAGCCGGTAAGTTCCAGATAATAAAAGACAGGGCTGAAATTGGTTTTTCCGGACTCCCGACAGATCTGATGAGCCTGATAAACATCTGGAAGGAAATGGCATGGATTTCAAAATCCGTTCTCAGCATTCGTCATGAAGCGATGCAGGGTCTGTACGCGGGAGGCATCTGGAACGAGCCGAATATAGCGGAAGAAGAGGAACGCCTTACCGGTTTCCGCGAGTTCTTCCTTTCTGTAAGCGATCTTGTGGAAGCCAGAGATTCTCTTTCAAGAACATATCCTGTGGTTCTGACCTCAGGAACCAACGAACCGCTGGCTCAGGTGGAGATAGATCTTGATCCTCATCAGCTGGATCAGAAGATGGAGAACAATGTAGGCATTATCATATGGAGAGCTCTTGCAGTGGAGCTTAACGGAGACAGTGACCCCGAGAGAGTAATATACTGGGCAGGCAATCTTTACCTGTTTGAAGGTACACAGGTGGGCTACAGGCTGGTATGGAGAACCTTTGAGAACTACGATAGCAACTACCACTCGGATTTCGTCTCCCAGCCTTCGGGAATAGAAGGCCGCCGGGAAGTAACCTTCAGAGGAGTGGAGGGAGCTTACGAATATTTCCTCGGTTATTCAGATTCAGGAGAACCCCTGTTCAGAAGGATACGTACCATGACTGAGGATTCGCAGTTACTGGAGGAACAGCTCTGATTAAGAAAAAGATCATAGCAGTCCTTTACTGGCTTTCACTGGCCGGCATAACCGGTCTTTTCTTCGGTGCTGGATTTGCATACAGAGTTTACGGAGACTGCAGCTCAGCATTCAGTGAGGCCAGGGGCAATCTGCTTGTTGCCGGTCTGCGGGGACATGAACCTGCGGCTGCAACAGAAATTTACGACAGCAGGGGCAATCTCATGGCTACAGCCTGTGTTGAGAACAGATATCCTGTCACACTTGAGGAAGTTTCACCCTGGGTGATCAACGGTTTCATCGCCACTGAGGACAGAACCTTTTACGAACACAACGGGATAAGCCTCAGGGGTATCGCAAGGGCTGCGCTGCACGATTTGAGAACAGGCGAAAGACACGGCGCAAGTACAATAACCCAGCAGCTTGCCAAGGGTCTTTTTCTCGTGCCTGACCAGACGATCCAGAGGAAGATTCAGGAAGCCTTTATTGCGATGGAGATCGAACGTCAGTTCGAGAAGAACGAGATACTTGAGATGTACTTGAATCAGATCTATTTCGGCGCCGGAGCACATGGTATCGAGGCTGCTGCAAGAACCTATTTCAACGGTACTTCCGCTGCTGAACTGTCCCTTGCTCAGGCAGCAATGCTGGTCAGGATGGTCAAGAATCCCAGCGGTTTCAACCCTCGGCACAATTACGAAAGGTGTCTGACCCAGAGGAATGTTGCTCTCCAGGTAATGGCCAGCGAAGGATACATAACCGTGGTGCAGGCGGATGAAGCCATGGACACACCGCTTGCCGTTGAGATTCACAGGCCGGAGATAGAGCAGGAATGGACTTACTTCTCCGAGTACATCCGGAAATACCTTGTGAACAGATACGGATGGTCAGCGGTATACGAACAGGGTCTGCGGGTATACACAACCCTGGATCCTGATATGCAGATTGTGGCTGAGAATGCATTGAACAGCATTCTTGCCGAAAAGGAACCTGTCTGGGATCCTGAGACGGGAGAATTCCTTAGCGATTCTGAAAGGCTCAGATACGAAAGCTCCTACGCTCACTGGCAGGCTGTACGCGATACGATTTCCGGGGTGCCTGACTACCTGCAGGGAGCCCTGGTGGCCCTGGATCCCGCTACTGGATATGTAAAAGCGATGGTTGGAGGAAGGGACTTTCGGGACAGCGAATTCAACCGCGCCGTTCAGGCCCGCCGGCAGCCAGGCAGTTCCTTCAAACCATTTGTTTTTGCTGAGGCTATAGAACAGGGATGGTCTCCGGGGAGTATTATCCTGGATCAGCCTGTTGTTGTGCAGATGTCCCCGGGCTCCTGGCGGCCGCGGAACTACGATCATACTTTTCATGGTATGGTAACCTTGAGAACCGCCCTGGCCCGCTCGTTCAATGTTTCAGCGGTACGGCTTGGGATGGCTGTCGGTGTCGAAGCCGTTGCCGCGAGAGCCATGGCTATGGGACTGACTTCCAGGATACCGATAGTGCATTCCCTTTCGCTCGGCAGCTGCATGGTGAATCCCATGGAAATGGCGCAGGCATACATTCCATTCGCGACAGGAGGCCTTGCCAGGGATGCTGTCGCCATCCTGAGGGTTGAGGACAGGTACGGTAACGTTCTTGAAGATAATCAGACTCCCAGTGCAGGCAGGAGGGTACTGTCTGAAACAGGTGCATACCTTATGAATTCTCTTCTTCAATCGGTTATCCGGGAAGGAACTGCGACAGGAGCAAGATGGTACTGGGGAGGTCCGTATTCTGGCAGGAGGGCAGGGGGGAAGACCGGAACAACAAGTGACTATGCCGACGCGTGGTTCGTAGGTTTCACTCCTGATCTTGTTGCCAGTGTCTGGATAGGGTACGACAACCATGTTGTAAGAATGAGGCTGCAGAACGGTCGCGGACAATCCGGCAGCAGCATTGCCCTGCCTGTATGGAACAGTTTCATGAGAGGTGTATTCGAGGATGTTCCGGCGGATTCAACTGTCTCCTTCCCCGGTCCTCCTCCGAACTCCGTGGAGACTGCGATCATCTGTACGATCACCGGCAAACTTGCCCTTGAAACCTGCGGAGAAAACACAAGGCAGGAAGAGTTCTGGGAGGGAACCGCCCCTCAGGACTACTGTACTCTTCATGATTATTCAGCCGGAACATTTCTCCCCGATACGACTCTTCCCGATTTCACGGAATTTGATATGAATTACACTAATAATGGAGAGAACTGATGCCACCAATCTGGTTTGTCATTCTGGCTTTTCTTGTCCTGACTGTTTTTTTTCTGGCATGGCGTCTTATCAAGTCACCCACCTGGAAGCAGCTCCAGCTGAGAAAAGCAGCGAAATTTGCAGCAGAGGGAAAAACGGACGATATGATAGAGTTCCTGAAAAGGAACATGAACATGAAAAGAGTTTCCGACCCTCTGACCAACGCTCTGGTTTATTTCTATATCAAATCCGGTCAGTACGATGAAGCTGAATCCATAATACTTCAGGCAATTGAAAAGGGAGATGCCAGTGCCATGGCTCTTGCACAGCTTGGTTATGTGGCTGGCGGCAGGAAGGATCATGAAAAGGCCGAGAAACTCTACAGAGAAGCCCTGAAGCGTGACGATTCCCTCAAACCTACCATGAACATGAACATCGCCGGAATGCTGATCGAACTCGGCGAGCGGCTCGATGAGGCGGAAGAACTTCTGACAGAAGCCCTCGAACTCAGAGACGGTTCAGCAAGAAGCGGTATTCATGTTAACCTGGCAATGCTTTATCTCAAGAAGAAACAACCGGTTGATGCCAGGGTACAGGCAATGACAGCATACGAGCTCATCCCGTCCAGCAGTATCATTCTAACAGGCAGCAGAGCCAATGCCCTTGCACTTGCGTCCAGGGCCTGCTCTATGCAGGGTGAGATGGATGAAGCATCAAAACTTGCCACAAAGGCGCTTAAACTGATCGAGGACCTTCCTGGAATGAGCAGGCTTGCAGGAGAACTGAAGCACATGATAGAGGATGTAAGCCAATCCACGGAGAAGTAATCCCTTGAAAAAAATGATCTGGTCACTCATCCTTGCCATAGCTGTATATACGGCCATCATTTTCCTGTCCGACGCGAAAGAAGTGGGCTCGGCCTTATCGGGTATTTCCCTCTACTGGATACCCATCTTCCTGTCACTGTCTCTTCTGAACTACCTGCTGAGATTCTTCAAATGGCAGTACTTTCTTGGAAAGATCGGTGTACACATTCCCCCGAAGGAGAGCCTTGCAGTATTCGTCGCGGGTTTTTCTATGACTGTCACGCCCGGCAAGCTTGGTGAACTGCTGAAATGCTACCTGTTGAAGGAGAGCAGGAACATCCCTGTCTCTAAAACCTCCCCGGTTGTGGTTGCCGAGCGGATAACGGACCTCATCAGCATGATCTTCATTGCCGTTATCGGCCTTGTCCTTGCTGAGCACCGCGGTGCAATGATAGCCATAGGTGCAGGAATTGTTTTCGTTCTTGCGATAATGATCTTCCTTCTGTGGGAGAAGGCTTTCGGATTTCTTACCAGCCTTCTCTGCAGGTTCAAGGCTATCGATAAGCATCGTGAGAATTTTGAAAAATTCCACAGGAACTGCTCGTCTCTACTGGATTTTAAAAGTCTTCTGATATCCGTTCCCCTTGGGATTCTATCATGGGGCGCGGAAGCTCTTGTTCTCTGCCTTGTGTCCATATCTCTGGGGATAGAGCCCGGACTTTCAGTGGGGCTTGCTCTTCTTGCTCATTCAGCCGGAACCATAGCGGGAGCCGTTTCCATGATACCTGGGGGTCTGGGTCTCACGGAAATAACCATAGGAGCCATTCTCCTTACCGTTATGCCGGAATCCGACGCGGCTGTTACAACCCTCATCATGCGTTTTGCCACACTGTGGTTTGCCGTGCTGCTTGGAGTAATCGTACTTGGAATAATCAAAAAGAAAAACAGACAGCTTCCTCCGACAGAGGAGTGAGGCTATTGTCCGGGCTTTTAAATTCTGTACTGTTCAACGATATCCTTCGGCACTCTTGTCGGCCTGCCAGTTTGTGTGGATATCATGGTGTATCCTGCCTGTCCCTGAGCGGCAATTTTATCATTATCTGAATTTAATATCCAAAAATTAACAAGTACGCTGGCTCCGTGAAATTCTTCGATTTGTGTCCGCACTTTCACCGTCTTATCCTGAAGGAGGATAGGACGCTTGTACTTAATACTCAGATCTGATACTACCCAGGAATAGCCACGCTCCACAAAAACCTCCATGGCTATCTTGTAATCCTTTTTCATCTGATCATATCGAGCCATAAGCAGATAATCCAGATATTTGGAATTGTGAACATGATTGTTCATATCTATATCATCGGGCCGGATGGTAATTTCCGTTTCAAACGTTGAGTACATTACTTTCCTCGTTTCATAATCATATAGCGGCTAAGTTCATCTGCCTTCTGGAGCGAAGCGGAAAAATGTCAATTGCAACGACTGATTATGTATTTCATTCACAGTTTTGCTCTCAACGATTTTACCATTATTGTATAAAACTTATTCTTCAATAAACTTCATTGTTATCGCTATGGATTCTTGTGAATCCTGTCCTATCCAAAACAAATGTCCCCATTCATTATCAAGAATTTCAAGAGTTGAAAGTTTAATCATTCTATTTGAATGCTCAGGATGATCGATAGAAACACTGCTGTCATTCCTGCTGTGTATTATTAAGGTCGGGCATTCAATTCTATTAATAACATCCTCTTCGATGTTTTGGTCAATATCATTTAGGAAGCCTTCTCCGGAACTGTAGTGTTTGAGTGTCTTAAGCAATTCTTTTACATCATCACTATTCAGCTTGTGCATCGGCTTTGCAGAGAATTGAGAAAAGAAACTCCTGGCTATTATTTGTGGGAAAAGGAATGAAAAAAACCGCACGGCTCCCCAAGTGAGATTCTCGATAATCGGATTGAACATTGTTCGAGCAATCCTGTAAGTCCTACTGTTCTTATCAAGCCATTCTTTTGAGATGGTAGACGCCAAGACAAGCCTGCTTACTCTGTTGGAATAGTTACTTGCCAGCTCAATGGCAGTTAATCCACCTGCAGAAATCCCATAGACAATCACTTTTTCCAACGCTAGATAATTCAATAATTCTGTGAATAGATCGGCTGCTTGTTCTGGTGTTTTATTGTTTTTCAGAGTAGTTCTTCCATATCCTGGACGGGAAGGGGTGATCAATTGGAATTTCTCCAAATCAAAACCCTTGTGAGAAAGTGTGTCATGGCAATTCGAATGTCCACCATGAAGGAATAGAATTGGAGTACCTTCCCCAACGGTAGAGTATTCAACATCTCCGAGTTTCGTTTCGATTACCTTAATACTCATATTCTCCATAATTTATATATAGTCTCTCAGTAAATAAGCTATCCCTGTATCCCCAATCGGCTATTACTCATAACGCTCTAAATCAGCAGACTGCTATCTCCCGAGCTCAATCGTAAAGCTGCAGTACTGCTGCATTTTGTTGTTATCTTTAAATTCATTTCTTGTATGCATTTCTTCTAGCATCAATCGTAAGAATAAACACGATATGTTCCTTCCTGTCCGCGATATAAAATACTCTGAAACTGCCTATCCTGTATCGCCAAGTATCAGGGGAGTAGCCCCGAAGCTTCTTTATGTTCTTTCCATAAAATGGTTCAATTCTGAGATGTGGATATATGTACCCATTAAGCTTATTCCTTAGAAATGCAGATTCATTCAGTGGTAATTTCCCAAGTTGCTTGAGGAATTCCTTGGTTTCGAATATCTTGAAATCAGGCAAACTGACCTCGCTCAGATTTTGCGTCCTGTAGCCCATTCCTGATGCTTCTGTTCAGATATTCATTTTCACGAATTTCAGCCATTTCAAACTCGTTTACATACCCATGTTCTTCGATATAGCGCAAGGCGACGGTCTCAATGAAGTTAGAAAGAGGACGATTATCCTGCTCAGCCAATTCACGGAATTGCTTGTATATCTTTTCATCAAGCCTAAGCGTAACAGTCTTTGACATTTCTCACCTCCAATATGTGAGTCTATTATGCACAGATAGTATACATTAGAATACATACGAACGCAATGTATTCATTTCGTTGGATTGCAGTTTTCAGGTCAACTCGACATTCGTGCCGCACGTAGCGTGGCGCGAACGCCTAAATCAGCAGATTGCAAAAGCAGTGGATTTCAATCACATAGCTGCAGTTCTGCTGAATTTTGTTGTTCGCTAAATTATTTCTTACTCCTAAGATATTTCTCAAGATCTCTGTAGTAATTCTCATGAGGACCGATCATTATGAGTTCTAATGTTTCGGAATCTCTAAGCCGGTAAGAAAGAAGGTATTGTGTTGTATGAATCTTAAACTTGTAGACAAATACACCCTTTAACTCCCCGCGCTTTTCTTGACCTATGCTCGGATTATTAACAATTGTGCGAACCTGTTGATCAAGAATATTTTTCGCTTGCTTTCGAAATTTCCGTATGCTTCTTGCAAATGATCGGGATTGTAGAACTTTCATTTCCCGTTAACCAAACTGGTATTCAGTTGATTCACCCTGGTTCAACTCCTCAATTCCAATCAATATTTCCTTAATCAGGTTGTAAGTTAGACTGGGATTTTCTTCGGCACATTTGCCTATCTTTGCCCAGTGTTCAATTTGTCCAGTCACCGAGCGATTATCGACAGAACTCATCAGCTTTGCCTCTCGAACCAGGTTTTCAGAAATTCGTACTGCAGTTGCCATAATGCTCCCTTCATATCATGCATTGCATATATAACGCATATCGTTGCATTATGCAACTATTAATTTAGATAGGTTTGTATTTCTCAAGCGAACAATGATTATGTAGAGTCATCATTTCTTATAAACTTCTTCTTTATCAAACACTATTAATTTAGTTAATACGCTGTCAATGGTAATCACAATCAGGGAGCTTGACATAAGTAGTTAGCATATGAACACTAAACATGATATTATCAATGGATATGTAGAGTCTACATATCAGGGAGGTTCAATAATCATGAAGTACCATCTTAATGAGTACCATAGTAACTTAGCTGCACTTAACATGGTTCAGGAGAAATATATACCGTACATGCTCGGTTGGGTTTAGCACATCTCTATCTTGGTAATCCGAACGATGCTGTATTTACGATATTCTTTGTAAAGAAGGTTAAGCTGATTGGCAAATAAGACAGGCTCTGGATGCTGTCAGCTATATCAGCACTTATCCTCGGGGTACTGGCGCAGTTCCAAATGGAACATTGACCCGGCCTCCGGGGTAATATATTACTAGAGTAGTATGCGGAAGAACCACTAAAGGAGAGAATTCAATTATGAGAATAGTACTTATTGTGTTGCTGCTGACAGTTTCATCAGTAGTTCTGGCAGTCGGCCTCGAGCCAACAAATTTCTCTCTTATTGAGCCGACCGGTTCCTGGTTCGATCCGGATTTTTCCGGCTATGCAAGTTTCAGCATGGTCAGCGGAGGCAGTCGAACCCTCGGGACAGGTCTTACAGTTGGAACCATGTCGTTCATGCTTCATCCGGACTGGTACGCTTCTGTAGATATCGGGTATGCGAAGCTTTACGATTTCCACGGATTCTCAACCGGCAGGATCCTTGGCGGACTGGATCTCAGGTGGCAGCCTGCGGATGATTTCATGTTTCAATTCCATATCAGCGGTTCACTTCCGGATTCCACACTGACAGGGTTCTGAAAACTGCTTCCTGAACAGTACTTCCTTACACTTATCCTGTTCCTATTGACAGTATCACCAGGTGATTCTCTCACCAGGGCGGGCAACCTCCCCGAAGCGCTTCCAGTACTGTATGAGGAGATAGTGGAGGATCCATGCAATCCATGGCTTCTCTACCGTTTCGCATGGGTCTGCAATAGAATGGAAGAACCTGCGGATGCTCTCGAACCAGCTCTTGCCGCCTGGAGGATCGAGCCTGACAATCAGTGGTATCTTGCGGAACACATCAGGGCTCTGAAGGGACTTGAGATGTACGATGAGCTTATAAGCTATGGAGAGTATGTCAGGGGAGGAGGTGTATGCCGTTACTATCTTGCGGTCGCAGAGCGGGAACTGGGTGTGCGCCCTTCTCCTTCTCTTGCGTACCTCCTCACAGTCTCTGCCTGCGATGATGATTCAGCCGCAGCTGATGCCTGCACATGGCTTGCCATTCTTCTGCAGAACGAAGCTGAATCCGACAGTATTATCGTTCTGGTTGAAACTGCCGTTGCACTTCAGCCGGATGTTGTTTTCTACAGATGTGTTCTTGCGGAAAAACTTGCGGAGAACGGAGAAACAGAGCGTTCAAGAGAACAGCTTCATTTTATCAGACTGGAAGGATCGACCGGTTATTCCTACTGGCAGGCCTGCGCATCACTGGCCGAAGCAGAGGAGGATACAGACAGGCGTATATGGGCGCTCAGGAGGGCCAGAAGTAACAGGATCTGTCCTGAATCCAGCCGGAATCTGGGCTGGGCCCTGTATCTGTCCGGGAGGGATGCTTTAAGAGAGGGGGAAGTGCTTCTTTCAAGGGAACGGCTTTCAGAAGTCGTCAGTCTCGGGGATTCTTCGGAGGTTTACGTTCACAAAGCAGATTCACTGCTGGAGCTGATTCATGAATTTGAAAACTCTATTACTGGTAATTATTAGTATCATCCTGCTTCTCATCGCGGGAAGATGTCTTAAAAGACCTCCCTGGCGCGGAGCAGGTGATGAGACGAAGGATAGAACTCATGAGGTTCAATCTAATTGAATGATGATGTTTCAGAATTCAGATATTTTCATTATTATACAGTTTGTAAATTGATGAAATTCCGTGATGCGATGAACGTTTCAATGGTCGGAGGATAGACACCGTGTTCAAGAAAGTGGTCAAGTCATTTTTCGGTGACAGACAGAGTAAGAAAATATCATCTCTCGAACCGTATGTAGATGAAGTAAACGATTACTTAGAGGGGCTTGAATCACTATCTGAACAGGAATTGAAGGATTCTACCAGACAGTTCCGGATCAGGCTCGCGAAGGGTGAAACCCTTGATGACATAATGTGTGAAGCCTTTGCAGTCGTTAAAGAATCGTGCAGAAGGCTTCTCGGTCACTCCTGGCTGATCACCGGGAACGATCTCGAGTGGAACATGGTCCCCTTTGATGTTCAGATAATGGGTGCAGTTGTACTTCATCAGGGTAAAATAGCTGAGATGGCTACAGGTGAGGGTAAAACACTCGTTGCAGTTTTGCCAATGTACTTGAACGCACTGGAACTTAACCCGGAATGGCTGGAGCTTGCGCAAGAAAAGTACGGTGATGACCCCGAGAAATGGGAGTTCGAACCTATTGTGGATATTCCAATCGGGAAGGGTGCTCACCTGGTAACCGTGAACGATTACCTCTCCAAAAGAGACGCTGAATGGATGAGCGGTGTCTACGAATACCTTGGCCTCTCCATCGGCTGTATTCAGATGGAAATGACCCCCGAGGAACGGAGGAAGCAGTACCTCAAGGACATCACATACGGAACCAATAATCAGTTCGGTTTCGATTACCTTCGGGACAATATGGCCGTTCATCTTGTAACAAGGGTTCAGCGGGGTCATAACTACGTAATCGTGGACGAGGTGGACAGTGTCCTGGTTGATGAAGCCAGAACCCCGCTGATCATCTCAGGTCCTGTGGCACGTTCACGAAACCGTTACAAGGAATACAGGAACGATGTCCATAAACTTGTCAGAAAACAGACGATTCTTGTTAACGGGATAGTTGCCGAAGCTGACGAACTCTGGGATAAAGGGAATGAGGAGGAAGCTGCTCTTCTGTACCTGAAGGCAAGGAAGGGAGCTCCAAAGCAGAGGAAACTCGTACGTTCGCTGCAGGACCCGGACCGCCTGCAGGCAGTACAGAGAATGGAAGGTGTTATTCTCCGGGAGAAGAAGGGTCATGAACTTGAAGAAGATCTGCTTTTCTCCATGGATGAAAAGGAGAAATCCATCTCTCTCTCGGAAGCCGGTAGAAAGACGCTTTCTCCGAACGACCCGGATTTCTTCCTGCTCGCGGATATAGGAGACGGGATCGCTGAGATAGAACTTCAGGATATCTCCGAGGAAAAAAAGCAGGAACTGCGAACACAGACCTATCATGAACACTCTGCGAAAGCTGAAGCTCTGCACAATATAGATCAGCTCCTCAGAGCCTTTCAGTTATACGAGAAAGATGTGGAATACGTTGTTCAGGATGGAAGAGTTGTAATCGTAGACCAGTTTACAGGAAGGCTCATGCCCGGAAGACGCTTCAGCGACGGCCTGCATGAAGCCCTTGAAGCCAAAGAGAACGTCGAGATAAGAAGCGAAACCCAGACCCTGGCAACCATTACCATACAGAACTATTTCAGGATGTATTCGAAGCTTGCCGGTATGACTGGAACAGCTGAAACTGAAGCTGAAGAGTTCGAGAGTATTTACACCCTCGACGTGGTTGTCATACCTACGAATGTGCCTGTAATAAGACAGGATTTCAACGATCAGGTTTACAGGACAAGGCGGGAGAAGTACAAAGCGATAATTGATGAGATCCAGCGGCTTCATTCGATGAATCAGCCGATTCTTGTTGGTACGGTTTCGGTGGATATTTCAGAACTGCTCTCCAAACTGCTCAAAGCAAGAAAGATCCCTCACAGCGTTCTTAACGCAAAGCATCACCTGCAGGAGGCTGAAATAATCACAAGGGCGGGCCAGAAGGGTGCGGTCACGATCGCGACCAATATGGCTGGCCGGGGAACCGACATTAAACTGGCCGAATCGATAAAGGAATTAACAGACGGAAGCGGTAATACTGTTCCCGGCGGTCTTTTCGTTATAGGTACTGCAAGGCATGAATCCCGAAGAATAGACAGACAGCTGCGCGGAAGATGCGGCCGTCAGGGCGATTCGGGAGCCAGCAGATTCTACCTTTCACTTGAGGATGATCTTTTCAGGTTGTTCGCCTCTGAGAAACTCATCGATTTCATGAAGAAGAGTGGAGGAGAGGGTGAGGGCGAACCGATTGAGCACTCACTTCTGACAAAGGCTATTCAGAAAGCGCAGAAAAGAGTTGAAGAGTACAACTTCGGGATAAGAAAACACCTTATCGAGTACGATGATGTTGTTAACCGGCAGCGTGAAGTAATCTACGACAGGAGGCTTCAGGCGCTGACAGGAGAGGAACTCTCAGAAGAAGTGATTGATATGATCAGGGCTGTATCGAGCCATGTTCTCATCGATGCAATAGCCGATGATACAGAGAGCGAAGACTGGAATCAGGAGAGAGCACAGCTTTCGCTGGGGGAGATATCAGGAACCAGGTTCGATCTTTCCCGCCTCATGTCGGGAGAGATTTCCGCCGATGAAGCAAGAAATGCTGCATCGGACATGGTTCTTGAATACTATTATATGAAGAGAGAAAAAATTGGTCAGGAACTGTCCCTGGAGCTTGAAAAACGTTCGGTTCTCAGCTCCATTGATTCCATGTGGAGGGAGCACCTCTATGGGATAGACCACCTGAAATCGGGGATTAATCTAAGGGCTTACGCACAGCGTGATCCTCTTGTAGAATTCAAGAAAGAAGCTTTTGTCCTCTTTGAGGAACTGCTTGACAGGATCGATAAGCTGGTTGTAAGGCAGGTCCTTTCCCTGTGGCCGGCGAATGCACGGACAGGCCTTCCGGAGAACCAGCAGGTAAGCGGTAACGCAATGCATCCGTCTTCAGTCCTTCCTGCCGCAGCTTCTGCCGGGGGGCAGGAACCGCAGAAGAGAGGCGGAAGACCGGCAACAATCACAAGGGATAATCCCAAGGTCGGCAGGAACGATCCGTGTCCATGCGGAAGTGGAAAGAAGTTCAAGAAATGTTGCGGAGAATGAAAGGAGATAACGATGGCTGAAAACGGCAAAGGTGAATTCTGGGCATTCGTAGCGGGAGCTCTGGCTGGAGGAATAGTTGCTCTTCTTTACGCACCGGCAAAAGGTGAGGAAACCCGTGAGAAGGTCCGTGCAACTACGGAGGACCTCTACGGCAAAGGAGAGGAATTCTACACTCATTTCCGGACTGAGGCTGATAAGCTGATCGCCGAAGGCAAGAATATGATCGATGAGGTTTCCACCACGGGGAAAGAGAAATATGAGGAGATGATCCGGAAACTTGATGAAACCAGAGAAAAACTCGAGCATGCCAGAGATAAGGGTATGGAAAAGGTCGAGGACATTAAGGAAAAAGTTGAAGAGATCAAGGTAAAAACCGAGAAAAAAGTTAAGAAACCTGCTGAAAAAAGTGCAGAAAAATAGATCCGTAATCATCTGGGGTGACGGTGCAGTCGGAAAAGGACTTGCCGTTGCCCTTTCCGGTTCCTTCAGTGTTTTTCTGGCGGGGCCTCAGCTGAGCGGCCGCGGTAGTATTGAGCTTACATCCACTGGTGCATTTTCAGGAAAAGTCATAGTCGAAAAAATCGAATCCGGAGATTCCATCCATTGTGATTACTGTGTTGTTGCTCTGAAAGCCTACGACCTGGAATACGCAGCAAAACATGCAATGGCTTCAACTGATGGCAGATGCATATGCGTTACGAACGGAATGGGTCTTGAAGAGGAATGGGGCGAATCCTGGAATGAAAGAGTTGAACCAGCCGTCCTCACCGCAGGATTTCACCTCCTGGACAGATATGCTGTGGAGATATCAGAAGGAGATCTTATAGTATCCTCTGGAGGTAATGCTTCTGACCTTTTTAGAGAGAGTTTCCTGCATGTCGTTCCAACTTTCGAGATGGAAATTGTCCGCTGGTCCAAATGGCTTGTGAACAGTGTTATCAACCCGCTGGGCGCTATCTCCGGCCTCCGAAACAACCAGCTTCTGAAAGCTGGTCTCGGTACTGTCATAGATACACTCACTGCGGAACTTGCAGGAGTGATACCTGCGGATATGAGGGATGCCGCTGCAGTGAAAGCCGGAGAAATGATGGATTTCCTGCTCGAATCGCAGCCCAATATGTGCAGTATGCTGCAGGATGTTCTCTCCGGAAGGAGAACAGAAATTGATTTTATGACAGGATTGTATAAAAAGAAACTGAAGGATGAATGTCCTTCAGCGGCCATCGTCTCCGATCTTGCCTCCGCAAGAGCTTATCAGCCTTAATTACTTATCGACCTCTCTGCTTACTCTTCTTCCTCCTCACCCATCCAGGTGCCCTTGTCAAGTATTTTCCAGACGGGTTTACCGGTTATCTCTCTGAGATCTTCAAGGACGTCGAGCTGTGTAGCATCGATCTGGAGTGACTGCTTGAACATGTCTACGGCATCTTCTTCCTGGGCAATAATCGCGAAAAGTCTGCCCATAGTGTTGTAAGCCTCAGTAAGTTCCGGATCAAGTTCGGCCGCCTGTTCCAGGAATTCCATGGCTTTATCGATCATTTCCTGTTCATCGAGTTCCATCTCCCATATCTCTTTGGTGGGGATATTATCGAGTAGTGACATCGCCCAGCATAAACCTTTACCAAGGTAGACCTGCGGGTTATCAGGGTCCAGCTTGATAACGGTATCGTACATATCAAGAGCTTCCTCAGGGCTGTGATCCTTTCGAATGATCTCAGCAAGGTTCAGGCGGGCGTCTATGTCATCAGGATTACTTTTGATTATTACTTCAAGAGTCTCTCTGGTTATTAGCTCCATCTTGGGTGTCTACCTCCATAGGTGTTTTCACGGTTCCGCCTTCATTACTTACTGAGGAACCTTTCGTCAACCCCCTTTTATCTATCCTGTCACCGACCTTGCGTGAATGCTGCATAAACTTTAGTTTATTTTCATGAGTACATCGAACGTCAAAATGCTTAAAACTGATGTAAGGTACCTGAAGGGAATCGGCCCTGCGAGGAGCAGGCAGCTGGCAAGGCTGGGAATCGAAAACATCTACGATCTCCTTCTGCATGTACCGAGAGATTATCAGGACCGAAGGATTATAACCCCGATCTGCGATCTGGTTCCCGGCGAAGAGGTCAGTGTGTCCGGAACAGTTGTTTCATCGGTCTATCTGAAATCGAGAAATGGGAAAAGCAGACTGGAGTCAATTATCCGGGATGAACGCGGGGAGCTGAAACTTACATTTTTTCATTTCAGCTACATTGCCGGTAAGCTTAAGCCCGGTGCGCGGATAATCGGAAGCGGAAGGGTAGAATATTTTGGAGGTATCTCCATTGTTCATCCCGAATTGATATTCCTTGATGAACCGGGCTCGGACACCCGGCTTGTACTTCCCTTATATCCTCTTACCGCAGGTTTAACGCAGGGCGTAATGAGGAAGCTTTTAGAGACTGTTCTGAGTGAGTACTTACCGGCAGTACCAGCAGTACTTCCTGCTGAAGCTCTGCATACCATGGGATTTCAGAACCGCTCCGAAGTTATCCGCAAAGTGCACTTTCCCGATGATCCGGAAGAGGGCTCACGGGCAAGATCTGCACTTGCTCTTGAAGAGCTCTTCGTTCATCAGTCTCTACTCAATTATGTAAGGACTCTTGCATCGAAAAGAACAGGGATAAGAATGACCCCGCCTGATGGATCCCTCGCTGATTTTGTAAACAGTCTGCCCTATAGTCTCACAGGAGCACAGAATTCAGCTCTTGAAGCAATTGCCGCGGATCTAAGGCGGAATGTCCCAATGAGAAGATTGCTCCAGGGGGATGTGGGTTCGGGCAAGACTGTCGTTGCAGCAGCGGCGTGCAGCCTCTGCTGCAGATCCGGTTATCAGGCTGTTCTGGTAGCTCCGACAGAAGTTCTGGCTTCTCAGCATTACAGAACAGTGAGCAGTATGCTTGAACCCGCAGGGATAAGATGCGGGTTACTGACCGGAGGTACAAAAGCCCTTGATAGAAGGGGCCTGCTGGAATCACTTCTGAATTGCACACTGGATGTTCTGATCGGAACCCATGCGGTCTTTGAGAAGAGCGTTGTCATACCGGAAATGGGACTTTGCATAATAGACGAGCAGCATAAATTCGGCGTTCAGCAGAGGGAAAAACTGCTTTCCGAGCGTGAACCGAGTCCTCATTTCATGCTTATGTCGGCTACTCCAATACCGAGAACTCTGGCTATGACCATCTACGGTGACCTTGATATATCAGTGCTGGATGAAATGCCCCCCGGCAGGGGCAATACAACTACCAGGGTGATGAACAGGGACTCAAGGAGCTTCGTGTACGAGTTTCTGCAGGACAGAATCCGCAACGGTGAACAAGCTTACATAATATATCCCCTCAGGGAAGCATCAGAGGAGATGGATCTGAAAGATGCTACTACTTCCTATGAAATACTTAAACGCGGCCATCTGGGGCATTTCGGTATCGGATTGCTTACGGGGGCAATGAACTCGGAAAAAAAACTTGAGGTGACAGGGAAATTCCTTTCTGGTGAGATATCCATTCTTGTCAGTACAACGGTTGTCGAAGTTGGACTCGATGTCCCCGGAGCAACTGTTATGGTAGTGACCCATGCCGAGCGGTTCGGCCTGAGCCAGCTTCATCAGCTCAGGGGAAGGATCGGCAGGGGAGGCAGTGATTCCTGGTGTTTTCTTATGAAGAGCGAAGATTGCGGTGTTGAGGGAGCAAGAAGGCTGGCGGTTCTGGATTCAACGGATGATGGATTCAGGATCGCAGAGCAGGACCTGAGGCTCAGGGGTCCCGGAGAAGTGGCAGGTACCAGACAGCACGGTATTCCAGTATTCCGGATAGCTTCATTGATCGATGATTCCGGCCTCCTGGAGAAAGCTGCATCTATGGCCGCGGAGAGTAATTTGTGGGAATCATTGAGAGATGAATATGAATTGCGTTTCAGGGGGCTGGATATTCTTGAGCTATAGTATTATTAATCGTATGTTGTCGGAAGCTGTGCATACTGCCTGTTTTCAGGCAGCAGATATTTAGTTGTTATTTTACGGCACTTGACACAGGATTTACAGTAAATAGCATTATGAATCTGATAAGTGGCTCGCACTAACAACCAGAGGGAGCAGGTTGGAGATGGGCACAGGAGCTGAACAAGTTAAGAATTTATTGCAGACTGCTAGAATACAGATTCAGCAGGGTGAGCGTAAGGAAGCTTTAGAAACCTACCGCAAAGCCCTGAAACTCGATCCGGAAAATCACCAGATAATGGATCGGATCAGTATTGTGGAGCGAGAAATCGCCGCAATGGAGAAGTTCAATAAGAGTAGATACAGCAGAGCACACAGTGCCGGAAGGAACATATCATCGTCCGGCTTCGTGGATGATTGTATAAAAAGATCGGACGAGGCTTTCGAAGCGGATGATGCTGTAAGAGCATTGCAGGAACTTGAAAGAGCGACACGTCATGATCCTGATAACGATCTCGTCAAGAAGAAGATTGCTTTTGTCAGAAGTTCGATCAAAGTAGATAGTCTCGCCGATACGGTTCGAAGCAGACTCAACAGTGGTGATCCCAGGTCAGCAGTCGAGAATATCAGAAGAATATTCAATATATCTCCGGGCGCATCTGTTATTAACGAGCTTTTAAAGGCAGTAGAGGACTACAAGGGCAAAGTTGCCGGTGTTTCTAAAACGACAGCTCCCGTCGTTACGGCTCCTCCAGCCGGGACTCCTGCAAAGAAGCCGTCCGCAAAGAAAAAGGAACAGAAAAAACCCGAGAAGAAACGGGAAGAGAAGAAGGAAAAGAAACCAGCTGCTGTTGCCGGTGCGAAAGCCGATGCTGACAAAAAGAAGAAGATGTTCATGATAATCGGTGCAGCTGTAATTCTTGTAGTTGTAGTTTTTGGAGCTTTACAGATATTCGGTGGAAAGGAACCTGAGCCTGAAATCATCGTAGATGTCCCGGCAGTTCCCTTTACAGAAACTATCGTAGTTCTAGGTGCCTCCGGCGTCGTCACCACACTCGACGGAACCATCATTGATGAAGGACTCCCGGGAGTTTTCATACTCAGTGATACTAATTTCACTCAGAGAGATGTCGTGGTCTTCGCACCTGGTTTTGAAACCATTGCATGGAATCAGACCTTTGAAGAGGGACAGATACGTACCGACACTCTTTATCTTGACAGTATAGGAACTTCTCAGATACAGGTAACATTCTCTTACGAAATGCCTGAAGGAGAGGATGACCCGGGGCTGGAAGCTGTCAGCTTTATGGTTGACGGTGAGATTATCGAAGGCAACACAGATTCAATCCCTACCGGAGAGCATGTTTTCCAGGCGGTACTTACCGGTTACCGCACCATGCCGGAATCTGTCCTTGTGGTTAACACCGTTGATTTCAATCAAACCATGAACATTCTAGCTTCCGAACAATCTCAGATAACTCTGCAGCTTGCTGCTGCAACACCGGGTAATGCTATCTTCTTTATAGATGGAGAGCGCGTTGCCACAGGCCGCAGGATGACCCAGGTTCTTCCCTTTGGAAGCTATTATCTACAGGTTCAGATGGAGGGCAGACAGGACTTCGGAATAACCATCACTCTTGGAGAAGACGGATACAGCCGTACGGTCACGCTCGAGGAGATAATTGAAACAGGCCAGCTCATGGTCGGGCCTGAGCCATGGTCTGATGTGTACGTTGATGGCCAGCATGTTGGTACTACACCTTTCGGAGGAGTAGAACTTGACCCGGGAACCTATTCCGTGCGACTTTCCAATCCGGATTTCCAGGACGATACGCATACCGTTACGATCACAGCCGGTGAAACCTCAGCTATTCAATACAATGCTGTAGCTGCCGGTACTCCAGACGAAGTTCCTCCCGATACAGTAGCGGTTGTGGAACCGGTGGAAGACCTGCCTATCTCAAGTCCCTTCCCCATTCAGCAGACCGCTCCTTCAGTACCGTCGCAGGCCAGAGCAAGAGGGGATCTTCACGGCTACGTTACCCTTTCTGTTTTAGTGGGTACAGACGGGTCGGTACAGAGTGTAAGTATAGTGAGCGATCCTCTTGGTCTCGGATGCGGTCAGGCAGCTGTGGACGCAGTCAGAAGCTGGGTCTTCAGCCCGGCGATGCAGGGCGATCAGCCGGTTGAGGTCACAACTTCCGTCTCGATCCGATTCGATATTGAATAGTACTTCCAGTGTATCCGCTTTTCGATGGTGACATAAGCTGGACTCCGGCAGCTGATATCTGCGAAACAAAAACCAGTTGTTTGTATAATACTGAGCACTTTTCGTGTCATTCTATGATATCGATATTACTGTACATACTTTAAACGTATTGATAAAAGGAGATTAAATGACCCGGGCGACCGTTCTGGATCTTCCTGAAATTCTACCGATACTGCCAAACCCAGACGAAATCGTATATCCTTATTCCATTGTACCAATGACCATTACGAAGTCGGCAATAGCTGAACTTGTGGATGACGCTGTGCACACCAATAAAATGATATGCGTTGTCGGTCTTAAGAACAGGATGGATTCCTCCACCCGCAGAGAGAACCTTTACAGAACGGGAACGGTTACTGGTATTGATCGATTGTACCGGTTTCCCGGCAATATCATCAGACTTCATCTGAGGGGGCTCGTCCGATTCCGAATCCAGGAGTTCATTGAAACGGATAAACCATATATCATGGCAAGGGTTGAAAAACTGGAATCCGTATTTCCCCTGGACGATGTAGAGCTGGATGCATGGCAGAATACAGTGCGTATCCAACTGAAGCAGATATTTGAACTTACACGCAGTATACCCGATGATTCTCTGTTCATGGAGTTTTCCGGTGATGCCGAGAAACTGAGTTTTCTGGCCGCAAGCAGGATAGATGCTAGTGTTAAGGAGAAGCAGAGGATCCTTGAGGTTGATAATGTACTTGAACGTCTCTGGCTTCTGTCCGGCATCCTTGAAAAGGAGATCAGGATACTGAAACTTCGTAACAAGATTCAGGGTCAGGTCAGAACAGAAATAGAGAAAGACCAGAAAGAATATATCCTTAAAGAACAGATGAAAGCCATTCAGAAGGAGCTCGGTGGTGAGAACGAAAACCCCGAAGCAGAGGAACTCAGACAGAGGATCGAAGAGAAGGACCTTCCTGAATCGGTTTGCAAAGCAGCTATGGAGGAGCTTGACAGACTTACGAGAATGCATCCGGGAATACCTGAAGTGGCTGTTATAAGGAACTATATCGAATGGATACTATGCCTGCCGTGGATGATAAGCACGAAGGACAGGCTGGATATCAACAGGGCACAGATCGTTCTTGAAAAAGATCATTACGACCTTAAGGATGTTAAGGAAAGGGTTCTGGAGTTCCTGGCTGTCCGCAAACTTAATCCCGATGGAAAGGCTCCCATACTCTGCTTTGTAGGTCCCCCGGGTGTAGGAAAAACATCAATGGGAAGAAGTATCGCCAGAGCTATTGGCCGCAAATTTGTGCGGCTTTCTCTTGGCGGCGTCCACGATGAAGCTGAAATTCGGGGTCACAGGAGAACCTACATAGGAGCAATGCCCGGTAAGATAATCCAGGGGCTTAAGGAAGCCGGAAGCAATAATCCTGTATTTATGCTGGATGAGGTGGATAAGATAGGCAGCGATTTTCGGGGTGATCCGACATCAGCACTGCTTGAAGTACTCGATCCGGAGCAGAATTTCTCATTCAGGGATAATTATATGAATGTTCCCTTCGATCTCAGCGGTGTTCAGTTCATAACCACTGCAAACAGAACGGATACTATACCCTCACCTCTCATGGATAGAATGGAGATAATCCGTATCCCGGGATATACATCTGCCGAGAAGCTGGAAATAGCAAGAAGATATCTGGTGAAAAGACAGATGAAGAACTCAGGGCTCACAGGCAGAATACTCCGCTTTCAGAGAAAAGGTCTCAGGAGAATGATCGCTGACTATACGCGCGAGGCTGGAGTTCGGGAACTTGAGCGAACAATAGGCAAGGTCTGCAGGAAAGTCGCAATGAAAGTCGCCAGGGGAAATGATGAACTTGTTATCATCACACCCTCCAGACTTCCGCAATTCCTTGGACCAAGGAAGTTCTCCCGAATGCGGGTTCTGGATAAACCGTGTGTGGGTGTTTCTACGGGACTTGCATGGACACCTGCAGGAGGAGAGGTACTCCTGATAGAAAGCACCATTATGAGTGGTAAAGGGGAACTGATACTCACCGGGCAGCTTGGGGAGGTTATGCAGGAATCGGCAAAGACAGCTCTCTCCTGGATCAGGACAAACGCGGATGATTACGCTTTGAAAACGAATTTCAGAGAGATTGACATACACCTGCACGTACCTGCGGGGGCAACCCCTAAAGATGGTCCTTCAGCGGGAGTGGCTATACTTGTATCCATTCTCTCCTCTCTGACCGGGAAGCCGGTCGTACCTGATATAGCCGTAACTGGAGAGATAAGCCTTCAGGGAAGGGTGATGCCCGTGGGAGGTATCAAGGAGAAAGTACTTGGAGCCCTGGCTGCCGGGATTACAAGGGTATTTATTCCACTTGAGAACAGCAGGAGTATTGAGGAAATCCCCGAGGAGAACAGGGATCTGATGCAGTTTGAGCTCATTGAAAAAGTTCAGGATGTTCTGGATATCTTCATTCCCGGCTTGAAAGAGGTTGATTGATGATCAGATTCAAAGCGGTACTATTCCTGGTCCTGATAGTTATGCTGGCAGGATGCAAGAGCAGACCGGACAGGATGATCACCGCCGATGGCAATGTTCTGTCAGGCACGCTTTCGTCCATAGAAGGACGGCATGTAGTATTCAATAATTCTGAGACATTCGTTGAATATGAAGAGGGGAGAGTGTTTCTCAGAGAGGGGGGAACCTCCTTCAGGGGGTACATAACCTCCGATGGCGAGAGAGTAACGGTAAGAACGGATTCGGGTGAGAGAGAATTCGCTATTGGGGATGTGAATTCGGTGATATGGAGTGATCCTGCAGATGAAACCACTATTACAGTTCAGGTTGCTGCTGTAGATGGGTGGGTGAATTCAGGCATCTGCGTATATCCGAATGAAAGAATCAGTATTCATGCATCCGGATCTGTTTCCATGGAAACGGGAACCTGTGGACCCTCGGGGATAGATTACTTCTCCACTGCGACAGCACTTGTTCCAGGGGCAACGAATGGACAGCTTGTAATGGCCGTTGGCGAGTCGAGCCCTGTGGCAGCGGGCAGTACATGGACGGGAGATTCTCCCGGTATCGGGGAACTGTGGCTTGCCGTTAACATTCCCAACAGAAGATCCACTGCAGGGGTTGGCGGCATTTATACTGTCACTGTGCTGAAAACAGCAGGAATTGCGAATAATTCAGTGCTTTTTCCCGCAGTGAAGTAGAGCCTTGAATAATGTCCATTTGACTTGAGTAACTTGTGAACTTAGAATATTATGAAGTTATGAAGTTCGCTTATTAATAGAGCCCACTGTGGGAGGTCAGGTTGAAATGAAAAGCTTCACTGTGTCCTTATCTGTCCTAGTTCTTCTAGTAGGAGCAGCATTTACTGTAACTGATGCTGCGAGAACCCATTATGTAAGATACGGAGATACACTCTGGGAACTCTCTATATACTACTACAACACTCCCTTTCACTGGGAGGATATACTGATCGCCAATCCGTTTATTGAAGGGGTTGAATATCTTCAGCCAGGAACTGAGCTGATCCTTCCTGATATTTCAGGTATTACGATCTCGCAACAGGCTTACGCTTCAGGGCAATCAGGGGTGTATACCACATCCGGAACCAGCAGCAGACCCCTTCTCAGCAGTCTTACACTTGCAACTGCCGGTATGGTTACCAGCAATCCACCGGATGCCGTTGGCTACATCATTGAATTGAATGTTGATGATGAAGAAATGGATTTCGTTACGGAAGTATACCCCGGAGATCTGGTAGCCCTGGATATAGGTCAGACTCAGGGCATAACGGTAGAAAGTGTTTACACCATATACGCAGTTGGTGAGGAAGTACGGCACCCTCAGACAGGTTTAATACTTGGTAATGTCGTAAGAGTTGCCGGAGTCTGTCGTGTCATAGATACATCCGCAACTTCCAGTATCGCCATGATAGAACACGCTTATATACCTGTGTGCGAGGGCGATTATCTGGTTCCATACACGACCACAGCTCCAGTGCCGGTTATAGCTTCGGCAGTTGTTGACGGGATCGATGCGTACGTACTTGCATTCCGGGACCCTGATCTGGAGAGAGTTTACTCGTACGATGTTATTTACATTGACAGAGGAACGGAAGACGGTCTGAGATCAGGTGACATATTTAATATGTACAAATACGGTCATGAGGTTTTAAGTCCTTCCGGTTCAACTGTAATGACCACGGATATACCAGTCTGCGAACTGATAATAATCCAAACCCGGACGAGCACTTCGTCAGCCATGATTACCTCTATCTCAACAACCGATCTGATGCGTGTCGGTGATAGAATTGAATTGACCAGAAAACAGCTGTAGCGGCGAAGATCTATGAAATGGAAAGTGGTAGTTCAGGGTGATAAACCCTCTGTGGAGTCTGCACGTGTTCTGACTGAACGCACGGGCTTGCCTCTGGACGAAATCCTTACGGCTCTGGGCAATGAGGATGATATCGTATGCAATGGTCTGGCCGAAGGAGAGGCACAGAAAGTTGCCGACAGCCTTCGGAGGGATCCTGGTATACAATGCAGAATTCTTCCGGATAAGGAGGAAGAGATTCAGCCTGTAGCCCTGTTTCGGGTTCTCCTGGTTAATTACCGCCCCGGATACCGAACACGGCTGCGAAGAAGATTACAGGATCTGACCCATCTTCCCCAGGAACAGATCGTTCAGTGGCTTTCCCGGATGCCGATTGCTCTTAGCAGGGGTATCAACAGTGAAACGGCAAAAAGGATAAAGAGATCAATAACCGAATCCGGCGGGATAGTAAGGATCGAAGCCGAATCACTGCAGCAGGAAAGCGTTTCACCCAGACGTAGGTCTAACGCCATATTCAGAACCCGTGAAATTGCTCCGGATTCAGACGAGAGCTTCAACGGTCTGCTGTTCGGAGTTCAAACCGGTACCACTGATGATGATGTATCCCTGATTCCACCGGTATTAGATCTTCCGGAACAGTATTCGATCGGGCCGCCTCCAACCGATGAATTCGAGACCTCCAGCGGAAGGGTGTTCCTGCAGCCTCCAGCAAGGTTTACTGTTGGGCTTCCTTCAAAATCCCTGGAGGGAGGATTCTTAGAGACTCCTCCAGTTCTGCCGGATGTCAGTAACAGCAGCATTCCAGAAATCTTTGAGTTTTCAGTGCCTGAGGTCGTGAGTGGTGATTTACCTCCGGTAGTAGGCAGTGAGTCTATTATCTCCGGACCTTCTCCGGATATTGTGTTCGGGTACCCTCCCCCCGGCAGTATCTTTCAACATCTTCTTCTTCCGCCTGTTCTTAAGGAATTCTGTGAAGATCCTCTTTCGAGCGAAAATGATGAGTCGGATGAAGTTGATTACCCGGAAAAGGAACCCGAATCAGGAGAATCAAACGAAAAAGAAGTGCTGAAACTTTTCCTCTGCACACCGTCACCGGATGATGAGGATAGAATTGCTGAAGCCCTTCGTGAAGTACTGGGAGTATCATTGAGAGAATCCTGGGATCTTCTGAGAAAGACGCCTGCACTCATTGAGACCTCTCTCGACCACAGGAGGACGATCAGGATAGCCCATGAACTTGATTCCCTTGGTGTCACGGTATCTATCACCAGAGGAAACCTCGCTGAAGTATTACCCTCCGTGGATTCCCGCGCAGGTTTTCAGGCATGGCTTTCGAAGAATGGATGAAATTCTGGATCCTTATCTGGAATACTCAGCCCTGGAAAAGAAACTTGCTTCCCGAACGATCAAAGCATACAGTAATGATCTGAGGTCTTTCAATACGTGGCTGGGCGAAAGAGGAGAGGTTCTTTCGGAGGCAGCTGCCTCCGATGTAGCGGAGTATATGGCTTTTCTCTCATCCACCGGTTATTCACCGGTGAGCATCATCAGAAAACTTTCCAGTATCAGAGGCTTCTTCCGGTTCATTCAGGCATCAGGGCAGAGAAGCGATAATCCTGTCGAACTTCTTCATTCTCCCAGGCAGCCGGTCAGGCTTCCCCATGCGGTCAGTGTTGAAACGGTGGCTGCGCTTATCGATGTCTGGAATGCTGACTCCCCCATCTCTATCAGGAATCGTGCTCTGCTTGAACTTGCATACGGGGCGGGATTGCGGGAGAGTGAGCTCACCGGACTCACCGTTTCCAGGGTTTTTCTGGAAGAAGCTCTCGTAAGACCTGTCGGAAAGGGACTCAAAGAAAGGCTGGTTCCGCTTGGAGGAGCTGCGGTCAGATGGCTTTCATTGTACATCGATACGGCTAGACCGCTGCTGGCAGATGGAAGATCGACTCCTGTTCTGTTTCTTACTTACAGGGGGAATCCGCTTTCCAGAATGACGGTATGGAATATTGTAAAAAGGTCTGCAGAGATGGCAGGTATCAAGGAACATATCCATCCTCATATTCTGAGGCATTCATTTGCCACTCATCTGCTCCGGGGAGGTGCTGACCTGAGAGTTGTTCAGGAGCTGCTCGGACATGCTGATATCAAAACCACCGAAATATATACCAGTGTGGATACGACATATCTGCGGGGTGTTGTCGATAGATGTCATCCGAGATCGGTGGGCACATGATACTGTTTCCATCAAATTTCACTAATTCGGTTGATATTTCCAGGCTGCTTTACTTTGCGGCTATCTGGAGCGGTGGTAGAACTTCCGAAGTATGGATGCAGGGATTCAATGCTCTGCGTACCCATGTTGGTGAGATATCAAGAAGTCCCTCCAGCGGCAGAGTTGAAGAACTATCCAGGCAGATGAATTTGCTTTCCGGTAATACTGATACTACTGTTTATCTGCCGCCTGATGTGGCTGCAAACTGTTTTAGAGCATGTCTTTGCGAAGCATCAGCCCTTCTGGAGCTTGGTTATCCAAGGGATGAGCCCGCGCTGTTCACAACATCACTTCCATCTCCCGCACGCAATTCCATCAGAACCCGGCATCAGATAAGATCCGCAGTCCATCATCTTGGCGGTGACTTTGATCTCCTGAAAGCTCTTTTTCGGACTGAGGATTCAACCGGTTCCTGTCTTGAACTTACCTTTGCCGTCTGGCCTCCTCAGCGGGTGCCCGAGAACAGGTTCATACTCCGCCTTGGATACCCGGGGCAGATCGTTCCGGCAGTATTGATACTCGACGACAGGCTTCTAGGATATGTACTGCTATCGTGCTGGGATCTTGCCATACGCCTGCGGGATACGGAAAACATATCCACCACCAGCCCCGATTTTCGCTCCTTCGCAGAAACCTTCATGTCAGAGATCGAGCACGGCTGAACGCTCCTGAGGTCAGCGTCTTCCCGCAGGCTTCTCATTCGCTATATTGCATTCTTGCAGAACCGAGGGAGATTTCATGCCTGTTTTCCTTCTAACCGATATAGAGAAATCAACACGACTCTGGGAGAGTCATCCCGAGGCGATGAAGGCTGCCCTTGAACGCCACGATTCAATTCTGGAACATTGCGTACTGAGTTACGGCGGACTCATTGTCAAGAACACCGGAGACGGCATCTTCGCTGTATTCGAAGAAGGTGACCCCTTAGCCTGTGCTTTGAACATCCAGATGACACTTCAGGATGAAGACTGGGGAGAGCTGAAGGATATCCGGGTTCGAATGGCGCTTCATTCCGGCAGCGCACAGAAGAGAGAAGACGACTATTTCGGTTCGGAAGTAAACAGAACCGCCAGGCTCCTCAGTGCGGGGTGGGGAGGTCAGATACTGCTGAGCAGTTCGGCCCTCGAAGCCTGTGGAATTCCTGCAGGCGCACGAATCGATGATCTCGATGTGCACATGCTTAAGGATCTGGAAACTCCGATTCGTGTGCTTGGTCTTAATCATCCGGACCTGGCCCTGAACGACTTTCCTCCACTCAAGACCCTTTCCAACAGACCTAATAACCTGCCCGGCCAGATTACTCCCTTCATCGGAAGGAAGAGGGAGATAGAGGAATTGTTCGAACTTATGTCCTCCTCCGAATGTCGTCTTGCAACCATCACCGGAATCGGAGGAATTGGCAAAACCAGGCTCGCCCTGCAGGTCGCTTCAGAACTACTGGAGGAATTCCAGGATGGAGTATTCTTCGTTCCCCTCGCAGGGATAGTGGATTCCGATCGAGTCATACCGGCAATCGCCAGATCACTGAAGCTCTGCTTCAGCGGCAGGGAGGATTCCTCGACCGAGCTGCTCAACTTCCTCAGAGACAAATCAATACTGCTTGTGATGGATAATTTCGAGCACATCCAGGAAGCCTCCTGCATTTTATCGGATATTCTCCGATCAGCTCATAGCATGAAAATCCTTGTAACTTCCCGAAGCAGGCTTCATCTCTCGGGTGAGCATATCTACATGATTGAAGGACTGGAGTTCCCTCCAGGATCTGAGGGAACGCAGCTCAGCGAGTATAGTTCCATAGAACTCTTCGTTGAGAGTATGAGGAGGCACTGCCCGCAGGCAACGGCAAACGAATCTGATCTTAAGAAGATTATGGACATCTGTCAGATCGTTGCGGGTGTTCCGCTTGGTATCGAACTGGCGGCAGCATGGGTAAGAACTCTCTCGTTCAGGGAGATACTGGGCGAGATTCGAAAGAACCTGGAGCTGCTCTCCTCCCAAACGCGGGACATGCCCGGGAGGCACCGCAGTATTCGAACCGTTTTCGAATACAGCTGGAACATCCTGAACGAAACTGACAGGAGTACTTTCCGTGATATTTCCGTCTTCAGGGGGGGATTCACCAGAAGTGCTGCATCAGAGGTGGCCGGCGTATCAGATTTCGGGCTGCGATCCCTTATAGACAAATCACTGCTGCAGAAGGCTCCAGGCGGCAGGTTCGAAATACATGAGCTTCTCAGGGAGTACGCCAGGGAAAAAGCCGGGGAAAACCCCGAAAGAGCAACAGATATGGTGAATTCCCACTCCGGGTATTACTGCGGTCTTCTAGCGAAGAACCGGCGGAGAATCAAGGGTTCCGAAGCCCTTGAATCGGTCACGGAACTGACATCAGAGATGGATAACATTGCTATGGCTCTGCACAGCGCCATCGATTCGGGCAGAGGTGACCTGCTGAGGGATGCTATGGACACTTACTCGTTATTCATGATTGGCAGGGGTTTCTTAACGGAAAGCAGAGCTTTTTACCATCGGGCAGCCGAAGCTTTCAGTGGCATTGATGATAACCTGGCCGCATATATGCGGGTATCCGAAGCTACCTTTCTGATAAAATGCACATGCTACAAGAAGGCTTCCGCGATGTTCGAGAAGACCCTTGAGTTCTTTTCAGAGGATGGAGACGAAACCGGAAGATTCAGATGTTTCTACGGACTGGGCGGGGCTCACATGAGAATGGGCAGCCTTGACAGAGCTAGAAACATGATTCAGCAGAGCCTTTCAATCGCTCGGTCACTTGAGGATATCGAACTCATCGCCACTGCTCTTATGGGCCTGGGTGATGTAGAAAACCATGCAAGGAAAACGGACGATTCATTTGAATATCTTTCAGAAGCCGCCGATCTCTTCTATTCTCTGGAGGATTACTGGGGTTGTCTCAGCACAGCGGTAACACTGTCGAACCTGATGCTGAATGTGAGCAGGGCTGAAGAAGCGGAGCAGTACTCGAATAATGCTCTGGCATACGCGGAAATACTGGGTGACACGAATGCCCTTGCCCTTGCTCTGTCCATTGCCGCGGACTCCTCAGTCATGACCGGCGATATGACCGGCGCGCTGGATTACGCGGAACGATCGACGAAGATATACAGCGATCAGGGTTCAAACTGGGGCCTGCAGCTCAGCCTTCTGACCATGGCTCAGGCTCAGGTTGCCCTTGGAATGCCTGATGATGCTGAAGCGTCTGTAAATCGATGTCTCAGGGTTACCGGCGAGATAGGAGCTACACACAACTCCGCTGAAACATACATTATCGCGGGAACCGTATTTCAGGCACTGGAAAAGCCGGAGAAGGCGCTCAACAGTTTTTTAAAGGGGATTGAGACCAGTGAAACCCTCGGACTGACTTACTGGGTCGGAAAAGCCAGAAAGCACTGTGCGGTCCTCCTGTTTGATCGGGGAGAGTTTGAAAGCGCTCGAGCATTCCTGCTCGACGCTATCAGAAATTCTCTGGAGACGGAGGACAATGCACTCATGCTTGAACTCCTTTCCGAGTATATGAAACTTTTCCCCTCCGATATCCCGTCATGCATTCTCCGGGACTCCTCTCCCGATGAAACCGCACGCGCAATCCTCGAATTGAATACTGACAGGTTCAGTTGATACGGCATTCCTTCCCCAAAGGACCTGTTGTACCATGACAGCAGGGTGGGGCAGGATACTGCTTGTAGACCTTTCATCCGGGGAACACCGGTTTGAGGATATTGATCCTGATGTCAGCAGCTTCTGGATAGGCGGCAAAGGTCTGGCGGGGTATTTTCTGTTCCCGGAGATTACCCGCTCCTGGGATGATCCTGCAATGCCTCTTATCTTCATGGCCGGACCTTTGACCGGAACCCTGGCACCTGCATCAGGACGAATATGTGTCATGTCAAAATCCCCGCTTACCGGGGCCATCGGAGACTGCTCGGTCGGAGGCGGTTTTGGATGGCAGCTTAAAAAAGCGGGAATCGATGGCATAGTCATTACCGGAAGGAGCCGGGGGTTCTGCGGTATCGAGATATCAGGCGGGAATGTTTCCATCGAAGATGCGGCCAGGCTTGAGGGTGTCTGTACGGATGAGCTCTGCTTCAAACTGAAACATAAAGGATCTGTCGCGGGAATAGGTCCCGCCGCCGAACAAGGTGTCCTGTTCTCATCAATAATGGTTGATGGAGCATTTGCCGCAGGCCGGGGCGGACTCGGTCTCGTCAGCGCATCGAAGAATCTGAAGTACATTACAGTCCGCGGAACCGGTGATATTCCAGTACACGATCGGAAGAAACTCCGTAGTTCGAGTGAGGATATCAGAAGACTCGTCGCTGCCACTCCCGCGCTGACGGGGGAGCATAGTCTGCAGAATTGCGGAACAGCAGCCTGCTACGACCTTATCAGCTCCAGAAGAATGATGCCCACGGCTAATTTCAGGAGAACGTTTTTCCCCCCTGCGCGATCCATGAATTCCCACGCATTCTCCGGTGCATACAAACCGAAGAAATACGGCTGCAGAGCATGTCATGTTTTGTGTAAAAGGATAGGAGAGGACGGAACTCATCTTCCCGAGTTCGAAACCATGTCGCATTTCAGCGCTTTGATCGAGAATGATGACATCCGGGCAGTTGCAGCAGCGAACACGATATGCAACAGGATGGGGATGGATACTATTTCTGCCGGGGCTACTCTTGCATGCTTCTCGGAGATCAGCGGTGAGAAGCTCACTCCTGCAAGGATCACAGAACTGCTGCTTGAAGTCGCCGCGGGACGGGGAGAAGGAAGGGAACTCGGTCAGGGATCGCTGCGCTTCGCTGAATCCAAAGGCTGTCCCGAACTTTCAATGTCGGTTAAGGGGATGGAGCTTCCCGGATACGATCCAAGGGGAGCGTATGGAATGGCGCTTGGTTACGTTACCTCCACCAGGGGAGCTTGCCACCTTCGCGCATACCCCATCAGCCACGAGATATTGAGGAAACCTGTTGCCACGGACAGGTTCTCATTTGCCGGTAAAGCCAGGATAGTGAAGATTGCGGAGGATATGAACGCTGTTATAGACTCACTGACAGCATGCAAATTCTTCTTCTTCGGCTGTTCTCTCGAGGAGTACGCTTCTGCTTTTTCTGCTGTAACCGGTACCGAAACCTCGGCTCAGGATCTTCTGGCGGCGGGGGAGAGGATCTATTTCAGAGAGAGGATGATGAACGCGAAGTGCGGTTTCACTTCCGAAGATGACGATCTGCCGATCAGATTCTTTTGTGAAGCGGGCAGCTCAGGCGACGGTATCGAGATTCCTTCTTTAAACAGAGAGGAATTTCTGGAGGCAAGGTCGAAGTACTACCGGATCCGTGAGCTGGACCGGAGTGGATGTCCGCTGCCGAGTAAAGCTGAGGAGCTTGGGCTTGAGGATCTGCTGTGAAAAAGCTTTTGGAGAAGTATTCGGCAAAAATGGTCTCTGCGGGGCTTGCCGAAACCGGTGATCCTCTGCTTGGCGGTCTTGATGCTGAACTGGAATGGAACAGGGAAGACCCGGCAATACCTGTTCTGGAAGAAGTATTCAGCGGATTGAGCATTAATTCCCTGCTTTTTTCCCTTCCGGCCCAGCCGTATCGCTTGATCATCGATTATCTTGCTTCTGGAGATGTACAGAGTATTCAGCCTGAGGATTCCGAAACCCGCACCTTCATGCATGACCTTCCCGTAATCCGGGATTTCAGACCGGATTTAATCATCGAGAAACTCAGGAAGCGAAAGAGCGTGATTGTAAGGGGAAAGGGGATAGTCACATGGGGCACCGTAAGTCCCGAGCAGGCATTCATATTCTACAGTTCGGTCTGCTTCGCCTGCTTTGTTAAATTCTTTTCGGATTACCTTCGGGACAGAAGAAGAGGAGCAGTCACACAAGAGCAGGAGCGGACCTTCAGGAAAGCTCTTAACCATCTTGATGAGTATCCTGAAAAACCTCCCGTACTTATGTCAGCACCCTTCAGGAAAAGAGAGAATGTTTTCAGAGCGGTTGCCCAGGCCGGAAGGCTGACGGTAGAGCACAGGCTTGTTGATTCGTTCTTCGGGAACGTATCCCTGAAATGGGGCGATACTCTGTTCATCAGTCAGACAACCTCTTCCCTGGATGAACTGGAAGGTTGTATTGATCCGTGCCCCCTGGATGGATCAGCGTGCACAAGCATAACGGCCTCCAGTGAGTTTTCGGCTCACATGGGCATTCTTCGGCTCACGGGTATGAATGCCATTCTTCACGGCCACCCCAGGTTCTCGGTAATAATGTCAATGGACTGTGAAAAGGAGAACTGTGCTTTAAGGGGTTCCTGTCACATCCGTTGTCCCGAGCAGCGCTTCATTGGTGATATCTCAATCGTTCCGGGTGAGGTTGGCACCGGTCCACATGGCCTGTGCAATACACTTCCGCCTGCCATGGTGGGCGGTCGAGGGGTAATAGTATGGGGGCATGGGCTTTTCACGGTGTCAAAGGAAGATTTCAATGGTGCCTTTCGGAACCTTCTTTCAATCGAGCGAATGTGCCGGGAAGAGTATTTCAGGCTTCTTTAACGGACCGTTGACAACCGGGCTAATTGATAGCATACAGTAAAGATGGGGGGTAGGACATGAAACTGGATAGGAAGGAAGTAACTGTTTTTCAATCACCTGAGGATGATACTGAAAAAGCAGCCGGAATAACGAAATCAGAAGCGCTTTCATTCGTCTGGGAACTTACCGAAGAGATCTATTCACTTTCAGGGAGATATGATGTTAAATCGAGATTACAAAGAAATGTTATCTCTATTACTCGACAACAGAGTTGAATTCTTATTAGTAGGCGCCTATGCTCTGGCAACTCATGGATTTCCAAGAGCAACTGCTGATATAGATATTTTTGTGAAACCAGATTCTGAGAACGCTTTAAAGCTGTATGAAACACTTGTTAAATTCGGTGCTCCGCTGGAGAATGTATCACCTGATGATTTTGCATGTCCAGGGATTATTCTTCAGATTGGAGTTGCTCCCAGACGTATTGACATTCTAACGAAAATTGATGGAATGACATTTGATGAAGCTTCCAGAGGAAAAGAGATCGTCGACATTGAAAATCTGATGATACCTGTAATATCCAGACAGAATCTTATTATCAATAAGCTGGCAACCGGACGTGAGAAAGATAAGATCGATGCTGAGAATCTGATGAATTCATAATAGATCTTTCTAGTAATTGATCTTATGCAGGAATATGTCATAAGAGTAATCATTCTGAATGATTAAGGGAAGCAACAGAGATGTGTAAATACTTTGTTATCATATTTTTGATCGCATTAACTACTTCAGCCCGGGCTGATTACATCTTTGAGCTGGCATCTGAGTATGAAGTTGAAGATGAACCCTGGGAGGCAATCTGTTTAGACGCTGGATACTTCAACGATGATGCTTATCCTGATTTTGCAGTTGCGTATTACGATCAAAGCGGAGAAGACCGATATCTATACACATTCCTGGGAAATGGTAACTGTACATTTGATGTGCTGACCACGGATATGTTCGATTACCCGCTTGGATCCATAACAGTAAATGATTTCGACAATGATGGGTATGACGATCTTCTTATTGGCGAGGGTCATCCTGCCCCTGGAGGAGGACTATTTCACGAACTCCTCGTCCATTTGTATACGGGCAATGGGGATGGTACTTTTACAGAACTGGACACCTTACATGTTATGAATGCCTGGATAACTTCCGGGGATCTGAATAATGATGGAAACAATGATCTGGTTGTATCAGGCTTTGAAAGTGGTTATTGCGCAGTTTCCGTAAAACTCGGAAATGGTGATTTCACTTTTCAGGATTCTGATAACTATGCTACAAATGGAGGAATACGCCATACTGTCCAGATACTTGGCGATATGAACCTGGATGGCAATGTCGATATTGGTCTACTTACCACTGGCACTGGGATAAAATTCCTCTACGGTATTGGTGACGGTACTTTTCAACCGCCTGTGAGAGTAGTGAATTCTTTTCCTTGTGGACCAAATTACTGTTTTCTGGATTCCGGTGATTTCAACGAGAACGGTATGCCTGATTTTGTTGCAACCTGTGGAGCAATTGCAGCAGATTATGATATTGTTTTCATCTGGTGTGGAACTGGATACGGACAATCAGATTTATTGACAAGTGCAGGCGAATGGGTTGAAGTAGAAGATTTTAATCTGGATGGTCATCTGGACGTAGCTATTTCTACCTGCCTTGGCAGCATAGTTTATCCCGGTCTTGGAGATGGGAGCTTTTCGCATGAGGCGGATAGTCTTCTCTTTTTCTATACGGAATATTGTACATACGGCATGATATCAGAAGATTTTGATCTTGATGGAGATTACGATCTTATTTTCAACGAAGATTATCCTTACCAACCAGCGTACATTCGATGCTATCGAAACACCACTATCAACCTTGGCATCGAGGAACATGAATCAGGCCCAATATCAGACCTTATCCTTGAAGTATCTCCCAATCCATTTTCATCATCAGTCACTGTTTCAACATCAGGATTTTCAAGTAATCCGAGTGATCTTCAGATCTTTGATCTTTCCGGAAGATTGGTCACATCGATAGAACCTGCTTTCAACGGAAACGAAGCAGTCTATCAATGGAACGGGAGATCAGAAACAGGATCTGGATTACCCTATGGTATTTATTCAGCAAGGTTGACTTCTGGTGATATCTCTTCAGGAGTAATGCTGCTGAAACTGGAATAGCTTCTTTTGTAAGCCTGCGATCAGGTTATTGCGCCGGAGTCCTCGAATTGCATATTATCCTGTTAGAATAGACTGATACAACCGTTGTAACGTAACTTGAATGATGGAGGTTTTCATGCTGTCAATTATTCTCTCAACAGTAATCCTGTCCGTTGTGCTTCCCAATTCCGCGGAGATCGAAACTATCTCAGCAGGTCAGCAGGCTGTCGTTGATGTTTCATCGGGCTCGGGATGGGTACGTATTCTGGAGGATGATTACGTCTGCCTTGAAGTATCTGTGCCCGATGGGATACAGATGAAAGCCTACGATGTGAATGGTGATATTCTCTGCCAGTCAGAATCCGGCGGTGATATGATATTGTCTGCTTTCACCGATTACTGGTTTTACGTTCAGCTGATCTGCGCTGATGGTTGCAGTTCTTCTTCCGCCCGGATCGGTGTTGAGGAGGTATTCTCCTCGGAGCTATTAAGTGCTACAGCTGTTGAGGGTGCTCTTGGCAGGAATGTGATGGCAGGAACCTATACTTTCAGCCCCGGTTCCAGTGGCAGCTGGACATTCAGGCTGGAGGGTACCGGAGGAACAGATCTTGATCTTGAGGTGTACGGCCCGAGTATGAGCCTCTGGGGAAGCAGCATGTCACTCGAAGGATTTGAAACTGTTACAGTGCCGGTTCTTGCCGGGGAAGAAGTGACAGCTGTCGTCAGCAGATACGGAAAAACCGGGTCGGGAGAGTATGAGTTTTCGGTTGAACCTTCCGGGCAATTCCCCGAATTCGATCCCTGGGGTATGTCAGAATCGATTACTCCTGGAGAGATTCATCGATATCTCATACCGGCAGGCGGATCCAGCTTTTTCCTTGATCTGGCAATACTATCCCGGGGAGCGGATATAGACCTGATGATTCGGGACACGTCAGGTGAATATCTGATGGGCTCCCAGTCATACTCTTCAATTGAGACGCTGTTGCTGCATCCGACCGGGAACGATGTTGTAGCGGATGTGATCCTTTTCGATACGGGAGAAAATGATATCGTTTCCTATGAAATGTACACAAGAGAGCCGGGCTCGCTTTCAAATACCATACCTGTCAAAGAAGTAGTGAATATCGATTCTGGAAGCAACCTGCCTGTCGGGTTCTCTTCGATTCATGGAGGACTGTTCAGAATAAGCGTGAATTTCGAGAAGACCCGTGATGGAGATGTGAAAGTTTTCAGGGGAGCGGGTGAACCCGCTGTTACCTTCGCCACTTCGCGGGGGAATGAGGAATTCCTGCTCTACGTTTCTGAGGGAGAAACCGTCTGGATTGATCCATTCTTTGCAGATACGGAAACATCGGGTTACGCTACAGTGAGGATAACCGGGGCTGATGCCATAGAGATGGAAGGAGAGTACAGCGGTGTGATCAGCAGGGACTCTCCGGCTGAGTATTTCACAGTTCATGCCGATCCGGAGACTATTCTGGATATCGCACTCACCGGTGAGGACAGGGAAGTTGACCTGGACCTTTTCGTCACAGGCCCTGATATGGACCTGATAGCCGAGGGGTGGCTCAGTAATGTTGATGCGGCAGGTGATGAAGCCGTAGAAGTTTATGCCGAAGAGAGCTCTGAATACGGGATAACTGTCTACCTTTACGACAGGGATGGGGAGACACCGTTCAATCTGGAAGTGAACAGGATAGAAAGGACAAATCTGGCGGGGCCATCACCGGAACCGGAGATCTGGGCTATATCCGCAGGTATCAGCGGATATTCCTCATCTGCTGATATTCTGAACAGGGCAAGCATGGACGCTGTTGAAATGTACTATTTTCTGATAGAAGAACAGGGAGTAGAGCCTGATCATGTCATACTCCTGGTGGATGCCCTGGCCACTTCAGAGGAGTTTATGGGCGGTATTTCCTCTCTGCTTCATTCCGCAGGACCTGAGGATAAGGTTATCATTTTCTACAGCGGTCACGGCGATCAGTCGCATCCCGGTTCAGGCGGCAGCGAGGAGCCGGATTCGGCCAATGAATACCTCTGTCTTTACGACGATGATATATCGGATGATCGAATGGCGTCACTTATTGATTCCCTGGCGGTATCACCGGTTTTCCTGTTCTTCGATGCCTGTTTCTCCGGTGGTTTTGTAAACGATTTTTCTGCAGGCAGTAACGTCCTTATTCTCACTGCAGCCAGAGAGGATCTCAGTGTCAGCGAAAGAATTCTAACTCCCATTCTGCTTCAGGGTTCCAGAGGAGATGCGGACAGTAATGGAAACGGTTATGTTTCCGCACTTGAGCTTATGACATACATAGATGAAAAACTGCAGCTGATATGTCCCGAATGTGACGCTGAGCTTTCAGAAAATACATACCTCTGCCCCGACTGCGGCGCGGTTCTCAAAGGAGATAATGCCGTACCCAGACCGCAGCAGGGTATGTTTCTTAATGAGGATATCGAACTGTGGAAGGTCCGGTAGAAAGGAAACAAGTGACTGAGGAAAGAGATCTGCATCCACTTGAGGAGAAACTGCTCGTCTACCTGGAAGAAAACGGTGGATCATCTGACACAGATATTATCGAAAGAAGTGAGCTTCCCGATGAAGGTTCTTTCAGAAGAGCAGCCGAGTGGCTTCTGTCCCGGGAGCTTATCACTGAGGTATCGAGGGACGAGGAAGAATTTGTAGAACTTGGACCTCTGGGAATTGGAAACCTGGAAGCGGGTATTACTCCTGAACTGGCAATGCTGAGGGAAGCAGCCGGAGGTGCAGGGTCTCTGCAGGATATACAGAAGAATACTATCTTCGACAGGGGACGCTGGGGCAGCGCATTCGGATCACTTATGAAAACCGGTCATATTGTTAAGGATGCCGATGGTATTCACCTTACCTGCGAACCCGCGGAAACAGTGTTCCAGAAAATCTGGGACCTTGTTTACGAACCTCTCGCTGGCGGTGGTGAGCTGAGGATGGCTCTGCTGCCTGAGGATGTAGCTCTGATCGTTAATGACAGAAGCCCGAAAAGGGGAAAAACCAGAGCCGAGTTCTCGGTTAATACCGTGGTAACCAGAATGCTTGATATCACTGCTGCGGGCCGTATCGCTTTGAAGGCTGCTAAGGAGAATGTTACCATCGGAGCCATTACTCCGCAGATACTGGCCGATGGTACATGGAGAAATGCGAAATTCAGAAGGTATCAGCTGGATATCCCGCCATCACAGATACATACAGGAAGGCTGCATCCTTACAGGCAGTTTCTTGATACGGTAAGAAAACGGTTCATGGCATTGGGATTCACCGAAATGCGGGGTTCTCTGGCCGAAAACGAGTTCTGGAATAATGATGCGCTTTTCATGCCCCAGTTCCATCCCGCAAGAGATATTCACGATGTTTATTTTCTGGAAGGCGGTATCGAAGTACCCCATCCCGAGCCGGAACTGATGGAGAGGGTCGCGGAAACTCATGAGAACGGCGGTATCACCGGGGGAAGAGGTTGGAATTACAGTTTCAGCCGGCAGCAGTCCCTGAAGACCATTCTCAGGTCCCAGGGAACAGCCTTGTCCGCAAGGACCCTTGCCTCGAATCCTGATATCCCGGGGAAATATTTCGGTATTGCAAGATGTTTCAGGTACGATCAGGTTGATTCGACACACCTTCCCGATTTTTTTCAGGTGGAGGGTATTGTGCTAGGGGAGGAGATCAATCTGAGACATCTTCTGGGGCTTCTCAAACTGTTCGCAGAAGAGATAGCAGGTGCATTCGATTACAAGTTCCTTCCCGGTTACTTCCCCTTCACAGAGCCTTCGGTTGAAATGCATATCCTTCATCCGGTTCTCGGATGGGTTGAAGGCGGAGGCGCTGGTCTCTTCAGACCTGAGGTTTGCCGCCCTCTTGGAATAGATGTACCCGTGATAGCGTGGGGACTGGGCCTCGATAGAATGGCGATGCTTGCCATGGGGATTGAGGATATCCGCGACCTTATCACACCCGATCTTTCAAAGCTGAGGGGGATCATGGTACAGACAGACCGCCTTCTTACTGGAAGGGGGATCGCGGATGCCTAAGATAGAAGTCAGCAGACAGGACCTTTTTGCGCAGGTCGGCATGGAAGATCCGGGTGATGAGAAGCTGGCAGACCTCCTTTCTCTGGTCAAAGGTGAAATAGACTCATCGAATGGAGATATGCTCAAGCTGGAACTCAATGATACCAACAGGCCGGACCTGTGGTGCGTAGAGGGTGTTGCAAGGGCGCTGCGATGCTGGAATTCCGGTGCCGAGACACATCTGAACGGACTTCCGGAGCCCGATATGGACATTTTTGTGGATCCTGATCTTGAGCAGGTTAGACCATTTGTAGCTGCTTTCACAGCGTGCGGATGGACTCCCGATCAGAAGGATCTTGATGCCCTGATAGATGTGCAGGTAAAACTGGCCACTTCCTTCGGGAAGAACAGAAAAACTGCCGGAGCGGGATTCTACCGCCTTGATGATATCGAGTTTCCAATCAACTACAGAGCAGCGCCTCCCGAAACAACTTTCATCCCTCTGGGTTACGAGAAGGAAATGACATTATCTGAGATCCTGACCGATACGGAAACCGGTCGGACATTCGCTCATCTGCTGGAGGGAAAAGATCTCTGGCCTCTGCTGGAGGATAGCGGAGGCGAAGTTCTTTCGTTTCCCCCGATTCTGAACAGCCAGACAACTGGAAGAGTAAGCGCCGGTGACTCGAGGCTTTTCTGTGAGGTTACAGGCACCGATTGGGAAACGGTACAGCTTTCTGCTACCATACTGGCATGTAACCTTCAGGATAGAGGAGCTGAGATTCTGCCCATCAGGATCAACTACCCCCAACCCTACCCCGGCAGGACCGTTGTTACCCCTGTCATTTTCAGGGACCGCCTGGCTGCATCCATGGAATCCATACACCGAGTTCTGGGTATGGATATCTCTCCGGAATCCGCGCGGGAAGCCCTTCTTCGAATGGATTATGCGTCTGTTGAACTTGACTCCGCCGGTGTAACCGGTGTCCTGCCTCCTTACCGGAGGGATGGCATACAGGCGGTTGATATGATCGAGGATATCGTCATCTCCCTCGGATTATCATACTTCGAACCACTTCTTCCCGAGCAGTTTACCCTTGGCAAATGCGCCCCGATAGAAGATCTGGCGGATGCCGTACGGATCCTTCTTGCAGGTGCGGGTTGTGAAGAAATACTCCGTCCCGTCCTTACAAGCAGAGCTAAGGTTAAAGACGCAACCCGGACACCGGGCGACCCTGTGAGTATTGCGAACCCCATGACAGCGGAGTACGGTGTGGTGAGGAATACCCTTCTTCCCGGATTGCTCGAAGTTGAAAGCACAAGCGCTCACGCTGCTTATCCGCACAGGATCTTTGAGACAGGGGAGGTTCTTGCCATCGGGGAAGACGGGTACTGCAGAACCGACATACTGCTGGCCTGTCTGATCTGCGGAAATAAGGCCGATTTCGGAGATGCTCATTCGATAATCGGTTCCCTCTGCCACTCAAGAGGCATCGGGCTATCTCTAGCCGATGTTGATGATGACAGGTTCATCCCCGGAAGATGTGCCGCAGTTACGATAGATGGCCGGGTTTCCGGAGTAATCGGAGAACTGCACCCGGCGGTTCTTGACAACTGGGGTATTTCCAGTCCCGCATCCGCTTTCGAGATCGCACTGTCCGCACTGAAGGGATAAATGCCGGTTTTCAACCTTGTCAGTGATTTCAAGCCATCCGGAGACCAGCCGAACGCCATAAGAGAACTTGTTACTGGTCTGAATGAAGGTGACCAGTGGCAGACACTTCTGGGCGTTACAGGCTCGGGCAAAACCTTTACAATGGCGGGGATCATCCAGAAAATGGATAAACCCGTTCTGGTCGTCAGTCACAACAAAACTCTTGCCGCTCAGCTTTACAGCGAACTGAAGGGATTCTTCCCGGATGCTGCAGTGGAGTATTTTGTAAGCTATTACGACTATTATCAGCCGGAAGCCTACATTCCCACAACTGACACATTCATCGAAAAAGATGTCGATCTCAACGAGGAGCTGGACAGGCTGAGATTGCGTGCGACCACATCTCTGCTGTCAAGAAAAGATGTGATAGTAGTTGCATCTGTCAGTTGCATTTACGGCCTTGGAAATCCCTCAACCTTCGATTCAAGCAGCCTCCGTATATTCGCGGGAATGGAACTTGATCCGGGTCAATTCACGATGGAACTTGTTGAAATGCGATATTCCAGGAATGATGTGGCGCTGACCAGGGGAAGGTTCAGAGTCAGGGGTGACGTTGTGGACGTTGTGCCTGCCTATGGACGGCTGGCAGCAAGGGTGGAATTCTACGGGAGCAGGATTGAAAGCATAAGAAGGATCGATCACCTGACGGGGGAGATACTCGAAGATCTTCAGGAGCTCAGTATTTATCCTGCCAGGCACTTCGTGACATCCGAACGGGAGCTGAACCTTGCCATAGGCAGGATAGAGAGGGAGCTGGAAGAGACTTTAACCGAGTTCAAATACGAAGGTAAGCTTCTTGAGGCTCAGAGGCTCGAATCCAGAACCAGATACGATATAGAGCTGCTTGCGGAGACAGGATATTGCAGCGGAGTGGAAAATTACAGCAGGCACATTTCCGGCAGAAAAAAGGGAGAGCGGCCATCCTGCCTAATTGATTACTTCCCCAAAAGCGGCATGCTTGTCTTCATCGATGAATCCCACAGGACGATACCGCAGCTGTCAGCAATGTTCAAAGGGGACAGATCCAGGAAGGAAACGCTGATTCATAACGGCTTCCGTCTTCCTTCCGCACTTGATAACCGTCCGCTCTATCTTGAGGAATTCATCGGTATTACAGGGCAGAAGATATGCATGTCAGCGACTCCTGCTGACTATGAACTTGAATGTTCCGCACGGGTAGTGCAGCAGATCGTAAGACCCACAGGCCTTGTTGACCCGGAGATGATAGTCCGGCCTGCTTCCACCCAGATAGATGATCTGGTAGGAGAAGTGAGAGAAGCCGTTGAGTCCGGCGGAAGGGTGCTTGTAACAACGCTGACGAAAAAGATGGCTGAAGAGCTGACATCCTTTTTTGAGGATCTGTCCATCAGATCCCGGTATATACACAGCGAAGTTGACGCCCTGGAGCGGGTCTCAATTCTAAGGGAGCTGAGGCTGGCGGAATTTGATGTTCTGATCGGTGTAAATCTTCTCCGTGAAGGGCTTGATCTGCCTGAAGTTTCCCTGGTTGCGATACTGGACGCTGACAAGGAGGGCTTTCTCAGGTCAAGGACCAGCCTGGTCCAAACGGCTGGAAGAGCCGCGAGGAACCTTGCCGGACGCGTTATTCTCTACGCTGACAGGATTACAGATTCAATGGAGTACGCTATCGGCGAGACCGGCAGAAGAAGGGCTATTCAGCTGAAGTACAATAAAGACAACAATATCACGCCCCAGAGTATTCGTAAATCACGAAGTGAGATCATCAGCGCAACCAGTATCGCCGATATATTCAGACCATCTGAAGAGAAGAAAGATATCATCTCAGACATGCCTGGAACCCCGGAGGAGGCGATAGTATTTCTTGAGCGGAAGATGCTGGAAGCGGCGGAGAAGCTTGATTTTGAGACTGCCGCAGAGTACAGAGATGTAATGAGAAAGATCAAATTGTGAAACCGGTGTTATGTTAAGCTCATTCAGCGTTTCTGTGAAGGGAGTGTGGTCTTGAGCGTAATCACCGCTCATACAGCGGGTTTCTGCTGGGGTGTCCGCCGGGCTGTTGACATGGTTCTGGCTGAATTGAAGAAAGGTAACGATCCCTACGCGATATACGGAGATCTGGTTCATAACCCGCAGGTTATCCGCGCTCTGAAGGAGCGGGGTGTAAGTATATGCATGACCCCTTCGGTAATGAACAGCGGTACTCTCTTTCTAAGGACTCATGGAACAACTCTGGAGAAACGCAAACAGTTGAAGTCGCTTCCTGTTAAGATCAGAGACCTGACCTGTCCGAGGGTTGGCAGCGTTCTTGCGATAGCAGGAAAAAAATGCAGGGAAGGTTACGACGTCATAATACTGGGTGATTCTCAGCATCAGGAAGTCAGATCCATTCTATCGTACGGTGGAGATCGGGCACAGGTTATTTCAGGACCGGATGAGATTGGAGCACTCTCAGGTATTTCCAGACCATTTCTACTCTCTCAGACCACTGCGAATACCGAGACATTCGAGAAAACGAAGAACGTTCTTCAGGAAAGATATCCGGATATGGAATTCGCGTGCACCATCTGCGATTCAACCAGCCTCAGACAGGATGAACTGCGGAAGATGTGCTGCAAAGTGGATTGTGTTGTTGTTGTTGGAGGAAGAAACAGCGCCAATACCGCCAGACTTGTGGAGATAGCCAGGGAAGAAGGTCTTCCTTCGTTTCACGTAGAGACCTATGAAGAACTTGATGCCGGTGAATTGAAAAAGTATGAAAACATCCTTCTCACCGCAGGCTCGTCTACTCCAAGCTGGAGCATAAGAAAAGTAAGGGAGAAGCTGCTGGAGATACAGGGGGGCAGACTGAGAACGGGAAGGATACGAAAACTGCTCCAGAGTATGATTTTCGGGAATTTTCATGTTCTTCCGCTGACATTCATACTGGGAGCTGCCGGAGCGTGCATTCTGAACAGATCGCACTGGCTGCTTCCGGCGCTGGCAGCATCCTTCTTTCTGTATGGGGTTCATACTGTAACCTCTGTGCTTGAATCCGGATACTCCAACCCGTCAAGGCTGCGAAGACAGGAATTCCTGAGATCCCACTGCAGGATACTTAATATCTGTGCTATTTTCGCCTTCGCAGGATCCCTCATTATCTCATTCTTTCTTAGTCCACTGTGGCCTGTGGTGCTTGGGGTGATGCTGGCGCTTTTCCTTCTGTATACCATCCCGCTGATACGCAAAGTTTACCCGTTCCGGGGACTTCGGTCTCTCCCCGGTTCGAGGGACCTGATGTTCGCCGGAGCATGGTCTTTTCTTCTTGCATTTTTGCCCGGTTATATATCTGCGGGTGAAACTATTACAACGGGAATCGTGATCTGGGCGGCTGTTCTGTTCTTTCTGTTTCTGAGCAGATGTCTGCTTGCAGATCTTGTTGATCTGCAAGGAGATGCTTTGATGGGAATGGATACGATCCCAATCCATGCCGGAAGGTCGTTGAGTGTTCGGCTCTTCTGGCTCTGCCTTTCACTGGCATCGGTTCTTCTGGCTGCGGGTATTGCGCTGGATTATCTTCCCCTCAGTGCCGCGGCGTTCTTTCCGGGGCCTCTGTTTCTTGCGGCAGGATTTCTGATCCTAGCAGAAACCCCTTTTCCCTCGGAGTTTTTAAAGAGAGCCATTGCGGATGGAAGCCTGTTTGCCGCTGGAGTTCTTCCAGTATTGATATGTACTGTGAAATAGTGAGGAGAGAAACGATGGGATTAAGAATAGTTGCATATCTGTTTGTCGGTTCTGTCATGCTTTTCTCATGCAGTGATGAGCGTACCGTACTGCCTGAAGAGGTAAACGGGATAGAGTCTCATGCTGCATGGAATCTGATTACTGTAACAGGCAGGATTGTCAATCTCCGAGCCGGTCCCGGAACGGAGTATGGGATCCTGGGACAGGTTCAGGAGGGAGATTCACTGCAGGTGACCGGGGGCCTTGAAGACTGGTACAGGGTATATATTCCGGGTAAGTCCCTTTTCGCCTGGATCTACGGCCCGTTAACTTCCGGGACTGAACTTCCTTGATATATTACCTGTGTTCCGTTAGAAGGGGGTTTCAATGATAGAACGATATTCAATCCCGGAAATGAGTGAGATCTGGACGATCGAATCCAGGTATTCCAGATGGTTGCAGATAGAGCTGCTCGCTGTCGAGGCCAGAGCCCGATCCGGGAGTGTTCCGGAGGAAGACCTTGAACTGATAAGAAAGAACGCTTCCTTTGATGTAGAACGCGCAAATGAGATCGAAAAAATCGTACGGCACGATGTCATCGCTTTTCTTACAAGCGTATCGGAAAGCCTTGGCTCTGAATCTCGGCACATTCATTACGGTATGACATCAAGCGATATACTTGATACATGTCTTGCCACGCAGATCAAGGACAGCGGAGCACTTATCATGAATGAGCTTGATGCCCTGGGCGAAGCTCTCAGAGGTCTTGTAGGCAGGACACGCGGTATCATATGCATTGGAAGAAGCCATGGTATGTTCGCTGAACCTACAACACTCGGTTTGAAGTTCGCCGGTTTCTATTCTGAATACCTCAGAGTGCGCAAGCGGCTTGAAGAGGGGTTGAGATCAGCATGTGTCGGCAAGCTCTCAGGGGCGGTTGGAACCTACGCTCACCTCGATCCTTCAGTTGAGGAGTACGTATGCAGCAGACTTGGAATAGGGATTGAGAATGTAGCAACACAGGTTGTGGCCAGGGACAGGCATTCGGACTTCATATATGCCCTTGCAGCCCTGGGCGGTCTGCTCGAAAGGCTTGGAACTGAGGTAAGACACCTTCAGAGATCGGAGGTAGGGGAGGTGGAGGAATCTTTTGGAAAAGGCCAGAAGGGTTCCAGCGCTATGCCCCATAAACGGAATCCTATCATCAGTGAACGGCTTTGCGGTCTTGCCAGAATGCTGAGGGGATACCTTATTCCATCCCTCGAGAATACGGTTTTATGGCATGAACGGGATATCAGTCATTCATCCGCGGAGCGATTTATTTTTCCCGATGCCTGCGGTATATCCCTCTATGCGCTCAGAAAAGCTGTTACAATGGTATCGGGTCTCAGAGTACTTCGCGAAGCCGTTGCGGCAAACATCGATTCCGCAGGAGACAGGTTCTACTCCCAGACTATCATGCTTGCGCTTATCGATGCCGGTCTTACAAGAGAGGAAGCGTACAAGCTTGTTCAGGATGTGGCGATGCGCGCCATGGAGAGCGGCAGGAGATTTCTTGATATGGTGAAGACTGACCCTTCGGTAGGTGCATATCTTTCCGCTTTCCAGATCAACAGAAGATGCGCCCTTGAATATCACCTCCGAAATGAGGATAATACCCTTAACAGACTCGGTCTGATACATGATGATTAATCATTTTCCCTGAGAGGGTGATATAAATGGAAATACCAGGTATTATTGCAGGATTTGCGTTTGGGGCTCTGGTGGTGTGGATCATGATGAAGGTCCAGAGCGGCGGAAAGGCGAAAATCGTTGAAGAACGAATAGGCTCACTGAAGAATGATATAACTTCTCTTCGATACCAGCAGCATGAAGCTGACGCTAATCATACACGATTCGACCTCGAAATTAAGAAGCACAGAGATCTGACGATTGTCTTTCCGGATCTTGTCAAGCAGGTATTCTCCGCCAGAACACCTGATGAACTGGCCAGACTTCTGGCGAGGGCTATGAAGAAACTCACAGGCTGCGAGAGGATCGCAGTTTTCCTGGCAGACGTCAGGGGCGGGAAACTTGGACTTGTCTATCTCGAAGGACTTGGAGACATCCTGAAACAGCCTCTGGTTGTGAATGTTGGGGATGGGCACGTCGGATTCGTGGCGGAAACCGGTATGGTCTTTGAGAAGAAGAATCTGGACAAAGAGAGCGAACTCACAAAAAAGAGGCTCGAAAAAACAGAAATACCCGGTTTCATGCCTGACATAGCAGCACCTATGATGTCCCAGGGTGTTCTTTACGGTGTGATCTGTCTTATTGATGTCCCCTCAACAGCCATACTGCCAAAGGAAAGACTTGTCTCGATCGCGGCGGTTGGCGCAGCAGCCCTTGAGGGAATCCGGCTTCTCGGAAGATTCGAATCCGCCTCGGATATGGATCCTGACACCGGGTTACCCGGCAAGGGAAGATTGAAACCCGTTCTTGTTCAGGAACTGGAGAGAGTAAGAAGGTTTGACAGTGCTCTCGCTATTGTCGATCTTGTTATCGAACGGGGCAATATTGATGATCGTTTCCGCGCGAGGGAATTCATGTCAATCGGCGCCAATCATCTCAAAGCAACGATGAGGAATATCGATATCGGTTTGAGGACGGGAACCGATAAAATAACACTCCTGCTTCCCGGGACCGACCAGAATGGCATGGAAAACGTGATGCAGAAGCTGCTGGATGAACTTCCGAAGCTTCAGAATGATGCTGGAGAACCCCTTGGTTCAGTCCGCCTTAGATACTTGATCGTACCGGCAGGTAAGGATGAGATCCTGGAGGAAGTACTCGATAACCTTGAACACAAGGCATTCATCTCCTCACTTGGCTGATCACTCCGGCAACCTGTATTTTGAAAGGGATTGATGAACCTTCGGGATGAACTGAAAGAAGCCATCAGGCATCGCAGCCTGGCAATGACACTTGAAGAAGCCGAGAAGCTTGCCGGCTATGTAGGCAGAATGCCGACACCTCTCGAACTGCACCTGTTTGATACCATGTGGAGCGAACACTGTTCCTACAAAAGTTCCAGATCTCTATTGAAACTGCTTCCTACCCATGCATCCTCTGTAGTTGTCGGCCCCGGAGAGGATGCCGGAATCGTTAAATTCACCGAACATGACGGTTACTCCTGGGACCTTGTAGTCGCCCACGAGAGTCATAACCACCCTTCTCAGGTTCTTCCAGTTGAAGGTGCAGCCACTGGAATCGGTGGTATCGTTCGCGACGTGTACTGCATGGGAGCACGAGTAACAGGATCTCTTGATCTGCTTCGCTTCGGGGATCCTCTGGGTAATTCCGGTGAGAAAACAAGGGCTATATGCCGCGGTGTTGTTGAAGGTATCTGGAAATACGGTAACGCTCTTGGCGTACCCAACCTGGGCGGTGATACAAGATTTCATAGAGGATACGATGACAACTGCCTTGTTAACGTTGTTTCCCTTGGTTTTGTCAGGCATGACAGGATTGTTCACAGCTTCGTTCCCGCCGAGGCTCATGAAGAGCAGTACGTTCTTATCCTTGTTGGGAAACCTACCGATGATACCGGTTTCGGTGGAGCCACATTCGCCTCAGCCGATCTTGAGGATGAGTCCGAGAAAGGAGCTGTTCAGGTTGCCGATCCCTTCCTGAAGAGGGTACTTTCCGAGGCTAATATGAATGTGCTTGATTTCCTTTTCGAGAGAGGTATCAAGTTCGGATTCAAGGACCTTGGAGCGGGCGGAATAGCCTGTGTTACCAGCGAACTTGCGGCTCATGGAAACCTCGGTATCGAAGTGAACCTTGATCTGGTTCCCGTATCCATACCTGATTTGCCTTCGGAGGTTATAGCATGCGCCGAAACCCAGGAACGGTATGGGCTTGCTGTCCCGAAGCGTATAGCAGCCGAGGTGCTCGATATCTACAATGAAAAATATGAGATGCCGCGATTATTCCCCGGAGCAGGCGCTACGGTCATCGGTACGTTTACCGCTGAACCATTTTACAGGGTTCTGCATTGCGGCAGGGAAGTCGCCAACACTCCAGTTGAATACATCACCGAGGGAATAATCTACGACAGGGACTGGAAACCTTCCCCCGCATCCGTTATCGAGCCGGATTCCAGGCCCTGCGATCCGCCGGAGGATCTGAAAAGAATGCTGCTTTCCCTTGACGGTGCCAGCAGATCTCCTGTATGGAGTTATTACGACAGTGAGGTTCAGGGTTCTACGCATTTCAGGCCTGGAGAGGCCGATGCCTGCGTTACAGTCCCTATTCCCGGATGCAGGGCGGGATTAGCTGTCTCGGGAGACGGAAATCCCTGGATCGGTGAACTTGATCCATTTCTTGCTGGAGCCCACGCCGTAGGCGAGGCCGTCAGAAACGTTGTGGCAACCGGTGCCACACCTATTGCGGCGACGGATTGCCTGAATTACGGAAACCCTGAAAAAGCCGATGTCTTCTGGCAATTCCGCCGGGGAGTGGAAGGAATCGCAGCCGCCTGCAGGGAACTTGGCTTTGAAGGCGAGGATCCCCTCCCCATCGTTTCAGGCAACGTCAGTTTCTACAATCAGTCATCGCAGGGCGGCGCAATTCCTCCCTCTCCCATAGTAGCTGTCTTCGGCAGGATAGATGATTTCACCAAGTCCACCGATATATCACTCAAGACACCTGGAGATCTTGTCATCCTGGTGGGTGAAAGAATGGATGAGCTTGGGGGCAGCCTTTACTACAGAACCTGTATAGATCACAGGGGAGGCAGAGTCCCCGCATTCAGGGGGAAACTCGAACGGGAAATGGCCCTGTTCGTACTCAGATGCTGTGAGGCAGGCATATCAAAAGCCGTGCACGATATATCGGATGGCGGAATGATTCTGGCTGCAGCGGAAATGGCTATTACTTCCCGTCCTGACGCCAGAAGGGGAATTCTTTTTGATACTGATGAAATGGATCCTGTTCTCCTCTATTCCGAAACACCGGGTTATCTCATTGAAATGTCTCAGGAATCCTGGAATGCTATCGAAAGTAAGCCGGGATTTCTCTCCGTAGCCGGAAAAGTGACGGATGAATTCTCTATCGCTGCGCCCGGGTGGAAAATGGACCTTCTGGAGATACTCGAAGACCATGCCAGCAGGCTCGACAGAATTATCTGGAGAGAGGAGATAACGGAATGAAATCCGCTCCTCTTGTTGCCGTAATTCAGTTCCCCGGATCAAACTGCGAGTACGAAACCGCGCGTGCCGTCAGGAGCAGCGGAATGGAAAGCTGTATTTACAGGTGGAATCAATGGCGGGAGCTGAAGAATTCCCGGCCCGACGCTTACGTGCTTCCCGGAGGGTTTTCCTTCCAGGACAGGATTCGAGCCGGTGCTGTTGCCGCAAAGGAACGAATAATGGATCTGGTCTTCAGTGAGGCTGCAGATGGAAAACCTGTTCTGGGTATATGCAACGGTGCTCAGATACTCGTGGAAAGCGGTATGGTCCCCGGATGGGAGAAGGGAAGGATCGAAACCGCCCTTGCGGCGAATCACATCAGCGGACGCAGCGGTTACCTCAGCGGATGGATATTCCTTCGCACCACTGCCAGGGCGCAGCAGATCTGTCCGTGGCTTGGAATGACAGGGAACGGTGTCATTCCTCTGCCCATTGCCCACGCCGAGGGAAGGTTTGTCTTTTCAGAAGAGAACCACTACAGAGCCGAGAGCAGTGCGGCGCTGAAATACTGTGATGCAAAAGGAACTGAATCGAGTGATTACCCGATTAACCCCAATGGTTCCTTCCTTAACCTGGCTGGCGTAATGAACGAGCACGGGAACGTTCTGGCAATGATGCCTCATCCGGAAAGGGCTTTCTGGATGTGGCAGCTTCCCCCATGGATTCCCGGAGAATGGGGAGACCGCAGAGACAAGTCACTCAGTTCCGGATCCCATGCAGCGGCAAAAGGTCCCGGATCGATGTTTTTCATGAGTCTGGCAGATTACTTCAGAGGGGAACGCTAGTATGAAAGATGTCTCGATTATCGTCAGTCTGAAATCCCCCGATCCTGCCGCCATGACCGCCATGTCTACCTTCAGGCGAATATATCCCGCGAAGTGTCCAGACAGCCTGCTGCGGTACGATCACTGGCGTTTCATGAACCCCGGACAGGGCACGGAGACTGTAAGCGGGATAGTATCGCGCTACCATGATATTGTGAACCCCAACAAGCAGACATGGTCCTACATCGATGAATTCAGCAAACCATCAGGCCCGTCAGATGACGGAATGGTCTGGATAGACGTTCTTGTAACTGACCGGATCGACAGCGTTTCTGAAAACTGGACAGCGATACTGCGCAGAAGCAGCTGCGAAATTGAAGGAGTCCTTTGTTCGGTTCTCTGGCGTTTCGGTTTCGCATCAGGGATTTCCTGCGATGATGCCAGAAACAGAGTCCTGGATCTGACTGCCTCCACTTACCGAGATCATGGCCTTCTGGCAAACCCGGTTTCCCAGAAGATCGATCTGCCCGCACCGTTACTAATTTGATCTGCACAGACCATCCCTACAAGCGATTCCTGTCGAAGGTACAGAGGCCCCAGCAGTATACCGGCGGAGAATGGAACCTTAGTGCCAGTTTAAGTGGAAAACCAAGGGTCACACTTGTATATCCCGATATCTACGAACTCGGTATGTCAAATTTCGGACTTGTGATTCTCAGGCATATTCTGCTTTCGAGCGGTCAATTCGATGTCAGGCGAGCTTTCTGCCCTGCTCCGGATATGGATGAGATCATTGGCAGGGAGAGCCTGGACTGGGTCGATCTTGAAGGATACGATCCTGTCCGCCGAAGCAGAGTTGTGGGTTTCGGTATTTCTTCGGAGGCTCTGTATACGAATGTGCTTCATCTGATAACCAGGATGGGACTGCCCCTTCGCAGTGCTGACCGCGATGGCGGGGCTCCCATTCTCATCTTCGGCGGCGGCGGTCTTGGTAATCCGCTCCCTCTTGCTCCATTTGCGGATATTATCTTTCTGGGTGAGGTTGAGGAGAAGGGAGTGGATCTGTTCAGAATCCTTGCGGGTACCGCTTCCCGAAGCGAACGTCTTGCAGAAGCTGCTGATATCCCGGGCGTATATGTTCCAGCTCTCGGCAAAAAGCCTGTGGAGATGCAGAGAGTAGAAAGCCTCCGGATGGAAAACGCGCCGGTTGAACAGCTGGTGCCGAATTCCAGGGTATCGCAGGACAGGGCAGTTATTGAAATTGCCAGGGGCTGCTCACGAGGGTGCAGATTCTGCCAGGCTTCACAGCTCTACAGGCCAGTCCGGGAGAGGCCGCCGGATGAGGCACTGGATCTTCTTGACAGGGTTCTAACGTCCACGGGATGGGAGAAAGCAGGGCTCCTGACTCTTTCATTCTCCGATTATTCCAATCTGCCTGTGCTCCTCCGCGGGATGGATGCTCTGAGTGAAAAACATCATGTATCCATCGGCAGACCATCGATGAGACCGGATACGATAAGCCGGCTTGAAGATGGCCGCGGCATTACCGGCAGGGTCACTATTGCACCTGAAGCGGGGACGGAATCACTGAGGCAGAAGATAAACAAACCCATATCCGACGAAGTTATCCTGAAGGCGGTCGACACTCTTTTCAAACTGGGAGCAAAAGGGATAAAACTCTATTTCATGGTAGGGCTGCCTGAGGAAACAGATGAGGATGTTACAGGAATTGGGAAACTGGTATTGAAGATAGCGGATATTACGCGGAAACATGGCCGTAATCCGAGGAAGAGCATTACAGCAGCTATTTCTCCATTCGTACCGAAAGCCCATACATCGCTGCAGTGGTCCCCCCAGATGGATGAGGACGAACTATGGCGAAGAATACGAATGGTGAGGAAGATCTGCGGAAGGAAGGTTTCTCTGAGCTGGAACAGCCCCAGGATGGCTGTTCTTGAGGGACTGCTTTCGCTAGGTGATGATGAAAGTACCGCTGATATGCTGGAGAAAGCCGTGCTGCAGGGTGCAAAATTCGATGCATGGACCGACAGATTCAGATGGGATATCTGGAAAGATCTGATCGAAGCAAACGATCACCTCCGCGCGAGGCTGCAGAGCGGCGCTCAGCCGGGAGATGATCTTCCGTGGAACTTCATTTCCACTGGTGTTTCGGAGAGGTTTCTTGAAGCGGAGAGCAAACGCTATTCCGAGAGCCGGGATACTCCCGATTGCAGGGAGGAGGGATGTCGCGGATGCGGAGCCTGTTCAGGAACACCAGGTGACAGCAAAGCTCCCCCTCTGCACCTCACTTCCGTTCATCCCGTATCATTGGCGGAATGTACTGCTGTATTAAGAGTGCGATATTCAAAGACAGATTGTGCGGCGTTTACTTCCCATCTTGATATGGTGCGGATGTGGGGAAGAGTACTGAGACGTTCAGATTTGCCTGTATCGTGGTCTGATGGTTATGTTACAAGGCCCAGAGTGCATTTTGGCCCTCCTCTTCCACTTGGTATTGAGAGTATTGCAGAGTATATAGATATAGATTTAAATGCAATAACTGCCGGCGGAGCAGAAGAGCTTCTCAACCGGTTCCTGCCTGCAGGTCTCAGGGTTGAGGAAAGCTGGATGCTTGCCCCGGATACTCATCTCCCAGGCGGAGGCTCGATGGCGGCAGGATACATTGTATCATCGGATAGCGAAATATGGACACTGGAGGAAGCCGGAAGGATTGCTGAGTTCCTTGGCAGAAGTGAGTATGTACTCAGCGTGAACGAAAAAGATGGTTGTGTCGAATTTATGACACTTACGGATAGCAGAAAATCCCGTCCGGATCTGCTCTTATCCGAAATACTGGATTACCCGGTAAATATTAAACGGACGGATATATATACTTGTTACGACAGTAGTTGCTGGAGATCATTCAGATCTCACAGCAGAGATATGGAGAAGAAGTTCTTTGAAAGTTGATTTTATAATAAACTCCCATCCGGAAGTCACAAGAATCGGAATTCTTGAAGACAACAGGCTTATGGAGATAATAGTTGAAGACGGAAACGAGAGAAGACAGGTAGGAAATATATACCTGGGGAAAGTGAATGCCGTTCTGCCCGGAATGCAGGCAGCCTTTGTGGATATTGGCCTTGAAAGAAGCGCCTTTCTGCATGTAAGCGATACCCGTTCCGGCGCGGTGGACACGGAGATGTTCGCTAAATCCCTTGCCAGCGGTTCACCCGCAAGCACAAAAGAAGTACACGATCCCATAGAAAAAGTCCTGAAAAAAGGGCAGGATATCCTTGTACAGGTCACAAAGGAACCAATCGGGACCAAAGGTGCGAGGGTCAGCACCAGGATATCAATTGCCGGCCGATACATCGTCAGTATGCCCGGTGAATCAGTCACCGGTATATCCAGGAAGATCAGTGACAGGACGGAAAGAACGAGGCTGAGGAAGATACTTTCATCGGTAAAGACGCCCGGATACGGCATTATCGCCAGAACTGCAGGAATCTCTCAGGATGAAAAGTCTTTCAAGGTTGATATGGATACGATTGTGACCAAGTGGAAGGAAGTCGGGCAAATCGCCCTCAAGAGAAAAGCCCCTTCTCTTCTTCACCAGGAACAGGATATCGTGACAATAACCATGAGGGATCTGGTTACCCTGGACACCAATTCCATTGTTACCGATTCAAAAACTGTTGCAAGGGAAGCTAAGAAATATCTGAAGACCTATGCCAGCGGCATGACAGGTAAAGTAAAGTATTACAGAGGAAAAACCCCGATATTCGACCATTTCGGAATAGAGCAGGAAATAACGGGGATAATGGACAGAGAAGTTCTCCTGAAAAGCGGTGGGTCAATTGTCATCGAGCATACAGAAGCTCTTGTAGCAATCGATGTTAACACAAAAAGATATGTGGGCAGGAAGAAACAGGAAAACACTATCCTAAAAACCAATTTGGAGGCGGCGAAGGAAGTTGCGCGGCAGCTCCGTCTGCGCGACCTCGGCGGTATTATCGTCATCGATTTTATCGATATGGATTACCCTGACCACAAAGAGAAGGTGCTCAATACCCTCAGGAGCGAACTGGGCCGGGACCGGTCGCCAACAAAAACATGTCAGGTCAGTCCCCTCGGTCTGGTTGAGATGACAAGAAAAAGGGTTCGCCCAAGTGTTTTTCAGGCGCTCTCGCAGCCCTGCACGTGCTGCGGTGGTTCAGGCAGGGTGATGTCCACTGTCTCGACAGCTACAAGGCTGGGACGGTTTATTGAAAGAGCATCCCTTGAAAAGATGCACAGAAATCTTGTGATTTCCGTTCATCCTATACTTGCCGAGTACCTGCATGAAGAGGAGGGAAAGAGGATGAATCATATTGCATCTATTTCCAACCTCAGCATAGATATTCGTGAGGATGACCAGCTCAGAGTTGATGAGTTTAAAGTATATTCTTTGAATGTGCATGAAGAGATAACGAGTCTTTACAGTCGTTCGGGAAAATCCTGATCTACGACTGTCCAGAATTGAATGTTAAAGCGGAGGTGAACAGTTGTACGCAATAATCGAGACCGGTGGATTCCAGTTCAGAGTGGAACCCGGTATGAAACTGAATGTACCCACTATCGTATCCGGAGAAGGTGATTCTATTAACCTTGATAAGGTTCTCCTGATCGGTGAGGGTGACGATATTGAAGTTGGAACCCCTCTTCTCGCAGGCGCTTCAGTTGAAGCGGAAGTGATCGAGCACGGCAGGGGAAAGAAAATAGTTGTCTACAAACGGAAACGCCGCAAGGGATACGAAAGAACACAGGGGCATCGTCAGGATTACACAAGAATAGAGATCAAATCCATCAGCAAGGGATAAGGATCCGCAATGGCAGAGTCATCGGTACTGTCCGGAAGAAAATTTGCGAAGGAAGTGCGGCGGAACCTCGCAGAGGAGATTGATAAAATCGGCGGCCGGCCTCCGGGGCTGGCCGTTGTTATAGTTGGAGATGATCCTGCAAGCCGCGTATACGTTTCCATGAAAGAGAAAGCCTGCGGGAAAATCGGAATAGTCAGCACTGCTGTCAGACTCGACGAATCAGTCTCGCAGGAGGAGCTTCTTCAGGAAATAAACAAGCTCAACGAGAATTCCTCCGTCGACGGTATACTCTGTCAGCTTCCTCTTCCCGATCACATATCTGCCGATGTCATAGCTTCTGCGATACTGCCGGAAAAAGATGTAGACGGGTTTCATCCTGTAAATGTGGGCAGGCTGTGGAGGGGGGAAGATGGTCTCTTCCCATGTACTCC
>JAUVIR010000011.1 GCA_030592645.1 Candidatus Fermentibacterota bacterium
GTCCCCAGCATGAACCGGAATATCGCCCTGTATCTTCCCAGGTTACATTCACAACATCGAGTCCGTGACCGCTTGCCATCTTTATGACACTCTGATCCCATACCATCTCCGATACCCTTTGAACTACTTCCCGATAGTTATCATCTCCAGATCTGCCGGGACAGAAGTATCCCGCTACCGAAACAGAGAGAATCATCAGTGATGTCATTGCATTCAGAAACATTTTCAACCTCCCGTGTTGTATTCACTGCTGTTACAAAAACAGCGTGTGAATTATTCCATCCGGAAGGAAGGTGTTTCAGTAGCTTAAGGTTGACAGAAGCTCAGGATAGAGTTTAATTGTTTAATGAATCGCAGTTATTGAACCAATCAGGGGGGGAAAATGGAGAAAAACAAGCTCTTCAATCAGGGCAGAAGTCTTCTTGAGCCTGAGATGCTTCCTTTCTACGAAGTGGTGGAACTCAGCGGCGGTGACGCGATGATGTTTCAGGGAGAATTAACAACAGATTTTTTCATCGTTAAATCCGGGAAGATGCAGGTAATCGAAAGCAGCGGCGGCAAGGCGGTCGTTCTTGACACCCTTGGAGCGGGAGATTCATTTGGTGAAATGTCGTTCTTTGATGAAGGGGGACGGTCTGCCACTGTCCGGTCATCCGGGAAATCAGTTCTCTGCAGGCTGACACGAGAGCATCTTGCCGATATGGCCAGGATGCAGCCGCAGCTTGCTATGGAGTATCTTGTTATTCTTGGAAAACTGATTTCGGGAAAACTCCGTCGGATCGATAAAATGATAGCCGGTATCACCGGGGATCAGAAGGTAAAGAAGGATCCTGACCTGAAGAAACTGGTATTCAATATCAAAAGAGCTATGAAGAGCAGGAAAGATATATTCTGATTGAATAAGCGGCGAAGCTCAGCTCCGCCGCCCTTCCGGAAGAGAATCTGCCTAGAATACGTTGAACAGCCTGAGGTAATCGATAAGCTGATACTCGAAAGAGAGAAGGTCCGCTCCGTTGGTGAATACGCTGTCTACGTAAACTTCAACGTAATGATTGTTGTCCAGCTGCACGAATATCCAGTTGAAATCGGTTACCTGTACAGAATCGACCCAGTCTGCGGAACCCGCTTCAGGAGCTACGTTTCCGTGGCATCCCCTTGGGCAAAGCTTCGTATCGCTGCCGCCTGGATACTGCGCAGGGTCATGATTGCCCGAGTAGATGTAAACCATGTTATTCGCCAGTCCTATGTAGATATCCTGAGCGAATCCTGCTGAGTCGGCGCAACCGATTCCCCAGCCTGTACCATCATCGTAGAAAACAAGACCGTTTGTTGTTGAATCAGTCCTGAGTTCCCGTTCAAGAATGGAAGATTCCGCCCTTGTATCAACTCTGTTCGAGAAGCCTGAGGAAGTGTTAAGTCCTTCGGAAGCATTTAGCTCATAGTATCCGGTAGATGTTGCTACATGAGTCCAGGTTGTATCCGCAGTACTTCCTTTTTCATCCCAGTTACCGGGTACAGTTGTGGCATAATAGATGTGATATCCATCCACCTCAACATCCAGTGCGTCCCAGACCAGAACCACTGAATCCCCTTTCGATGCTGTCTCATCGATTATGAGATTCTGCACATTGGGAAGCGTCCCCGATGGTGCCGAAGGATCGTTCGAACACCCGGCGAAAACGATGGCCAGAATAACTGCTGCGGCAAGATACTTTTTCATGACAATCTCCAATCAGTTACTGAATTTCATTTATGATAACAATATTCAACGATTTCCCGCAGAAACAATCCCCTTGCCGAATAGTAAACATTTGTTTACATATATATCATGAAATATGTTATTTCGCCCGTTCGAAGCTGGTACTCGTTCAGGTACGGTATAGAATCCCCTGCATCACTGGCAGCCGCAATTGCCCACCGCGGTTATGCCGGAGGGATTCTCACGGATTCCGGTATCGTGACCGGTCAGCTTGAATTTGCTGCGGCATGCAGGAAAAATGGAATCACCGGGGCTGCGGGAGCTCTACTGACGATCAGAAGACTGAAGATAACTTTTACGGCAATTGAAGGGGGATGGAGTGATCTCTGCAACCTTATAACCTCCATTAAGGTTCCGGAGCGGGTCTCAACCGGGGAAATACTGGCAGCATGCAGAAAAGTGGCAGCGATAGTTGATAAGCCTTCCGCAGCAAGGGTGCTGGTGAATGAAATGGGGTTCAAAGGACAGGTATTCGTCTCTGTTTTACCCGAGTTCATGTCCGGAAGGAAAGTAAACTCGGCAGAGCGTGAGATCCTTGATCAGAGATGCCGCCCTCTGGCATCCTGGCCGGTTGTATTTACTGATTCGCGCAGCATTGAAGCTCACAGGATTCTGCGCGGCGGATATCTGGCCATCGAGAAAAGGAATCCGGATCCCTGTGAATTTGCCGGTGAGAACAATGTGCTGCCGGATGTTCTCATGTTCGAAAAAAGTTTCAGCGGAGCGGAACATTCATTGATGGAAAACAGGCGGCTCTCAGAATTGATTTCAACAGAACCTTCGGTAGCAGGTAAAACAAGGAAGAGGATCCTTTCGGAGGAAAAGATGCTTGCCGGGATCGTGAAGCAAAGGTTGAGATCCCTGTACAATGCAAGCCCGTCCGCCCTTTGCCGGTTGGAAATGGAACTGGGAGTCATATGCGAAAACGGGCTTGCCGGCTATTTCCTCAGGTTTTACGAGATTATAGAGTACTGCAGAAGCAAAGGTATCGCAGTATCAGCCAGGGGTTCAGCCGGGGGCAGCATCATCGCGTACCTTCTGGGCATATCCATAATCTGTCCCATTCAGCATGACCTGTCGTTTTCACGATTTTTTAACATTCTCCGTTCGAGACCTCCGGACATAGACCTTGATATCGACAGCTCAAGGAGGGATGAAGTAATAAAGTGGTTTCTCAGGAAGGCGGGGAGGTACGGGGCGGCTGTTTCGCAGATAGTAACCCATCGCTCGCGGTCTGCATTCAGGGTTGCGGCATCAGGCCTTGGCATCAGCAGCAGGGAGATCGACAATCTCACCAAACTTCTCCGTTACCATGATAATGCCGTCTGGAGCAGACCAGCTGCTTCTGAGGCACTCAGGAATTCAAAGCTTATCCGGAATATTCCTTCCCACCTGGCGCCCCATCCGTGCGGACTTGTCTGCACAGCTGAACCGGTAGACACCCTTGTGCCCCTTCAACCGAGCTCTGGCGGGTACGATATAACCCATTTCGACAAAGATGGGATTGAGGAGATAGGGCTTCTGAAAATGGATCTGCTTGGCCAGAGAGGGCTCACAACAATATCCCTTGCATGCTCGGCGCTTGGAAAGGATCCGATGAGTATTTTCCGCAGGGGGGGGAGTATTCCGGAAGCTGCCAGGAACCTCCTGGATTCCGGCAGGACAATAGGAGTAGTCCATGTAGAATCACCGGCTATGAGGGGGCTGCTGAAGGAGATGAAAATACGTACAATGGAGGATGTGGCAAGAGCTCTCGCGCTGGTAAGACCCGGAGCATCTGCCGGCGGCGGAAGAAAGGATTACCTTGACCGCATACATTCGGAATCGATTCACAATTCCCTTCTTCCCGAACTGCGCCCGGTTCTTAAGGAGAACCTTGGAGTAATGCTCTACCAGGAAGACGTATCCAGGGCCGCAGAAGTGCTTCTGGGAAGCGATGAAGCTTCTTCCGACCTTTTAAGAAGGAGACTCAGAAAGAAGCTGGTCGATAAAGGAGAGATCATCTCGATCTGCAGACGCAGAGGAATGAAAGCGGCAAAGGCGGAAACCGTCTGGGAAGTGCTCTCCAGCTATGCCGGTTACGGTTTCTGCAAAGCTCATGCGTTTACATATGGCGCCGTTTCCTGTGCGGCGGCGCTTCTCAAGGCGGAACATCCCGCTCTTTACATGGCTTCTGTCATGGCTGCCGGCGGCGGTTTCTACAGCCCGAGAGTTTACCTTGAAGAGGCAAGAAGGCTTGGGGTTTCGTTCATGCCTCCGGGAGTCAACAGCGGGAAGTGGCTCACCTGCGAGAGAGATGGAAAAATAGTTCCGGGATTTCATCATCTAAAGGGAATGGGGAGCAGGGAATACGAGAAACTGAGAGACGGCAGACCGTACAGATACCCGTTTGAATTACTCAAAGCAGGCTGCGGAATGTCTCTGTGCAGAAACATGGCTGCAGCGGGTTGTTTCCGGGAAACAGGTTATCCGCCGCCAGCTGCGCTCCTGCAGCTGGAGGCAGGTGATGGCGGGTTTTTCCCCGGACTGCCGCCTGGTACGCCTGATCTGCCCGATTACTCCACTCGAAACAGTGTTGCCATGGAACTTGGTCTGCTCGGTCTCCCGCTTTCAGCATCTCCTCTGGAGTTGATCGCCCGTCCGGAGGGGACTGTCCCGCTGGGGCGAACAGGGTCATCGGGCAGCATAAGTATCTGGGGGAGGTTCGTTACAGGGAGAAGGCTTGCCGCTGGCGCAGGTTTTCTTATGCTTGAGGACAATACTGGAGTTGCGGATGTATTTCTACCATCACCGCTTTTCAGGAGGGCGGAGACTATTCTTGTCCGTTCTGAAGCTACCATTATAGTATGGGGCAGGGTAGAAAGGGGGGGCAGGATCCGGGGAATATCAGTGGAAGCCGGCCCGCTTTCAATAGTTCCTCTGGAGCTTGAACCGCCGGAGAAATAGATTTCGAAAATCATGCGGGAAGGATACACAGATGGCTATCAGCCCAATCAGACCAGAAGAACTCAGATGGAAATGCCCACCGGAAGCTCTTGATTTCAAAACTACAGCTGACATAAAACCCACCGGAGAGATTGTGGGTCAGGAAAGGGCTATCAAGGCTCTCAAACTGGGGCTTGAAATCCATTCAATAGGGTACAACATGTTTGTAACAGGAGTATCCGGAACCGGGCGTGAAACAACTATAAAGAAAATTCTGGAAAGTATAGACACGACCACCGATGAGCTGAGAGACATAATGTACGTTCGAAATATGGAGGATCCCAGAAACCCGCTGGCACTCACTTTCCCTGCCGGAGACGGCGCCAGATTCGTTACAGCTATGGATGAATGTGTACAGCTTCTAAAAAGCAACATTCCAACTGTCCTGGGCAGCGAAAAAGCTGACATGGAAAGCAGAGCGATAAGAGCAACCTACCAGGACAGGAAAATAGCTCTTATGGATGATATCAAGAAGGAAGCTGCCGAGGCCGGCTTCTCCATTGTCAATGTACCCGTCGCGCCGGGGGAATTCCGACCGGATGTCCTTCCACTTATAGAAGATGAAACTGTCACTTTTGATACACTTCAAAAAATGATGGACGAAGGGAAGCTTAAAGAGGAAGATCTCAGGAAGTACATGGAGCTGCATGAAAAGCTTTTCAAGAAACTCACAAATGCCTTCAGAAAAACCCGCGATATGGAAATAGAAATCCAGACCAAACTTGAGAAAATGTACCGCAGGCTCGTAAAACCTACGATATCAGGAATTGTTTCCATTCTTAAGGAAATTGGTGACGATAAGGCAGACAAATGGGCTGATTCGATAGTAGAGATCATTCTGGAGAATCTCAAGGATTTTGCTGAGAGCTCTGAGGCTAAGGACCCATACGTTCTTTTTACACCAAATCTGATTCTTGATAACGCCGGTAAGACCAAACGGCCGGTTGTGATAGAGGAGTTTCCCGATTCAATAAGCCTTTTCGGAAACATCGATCGAGTTGTCGTTGACGGAAAACCCTACAGCGATCATACCATGATCAGACCAGGTGCCCTGCATAAGGCTGATGAAGGTTACCTTATCATGAATGCCCTTGATCTGGTCAGATCGCCGGATCTATGGCAGAGACTTATTCAGACCCTCAGGAACCAGACTACCGTAATAAGGAGTCATGATCCTATGGGTCTGTATCCGGTTCATCTTCATCCTGAACCGATTGATACCAATGCCAAGATCGTTCTGATAGGTTCCTCGAAGCTCTACTATCTTCTCGCTTCCTATGAGCCGGAATTCGGCCTTCTCTTCCGGATAAGGGCTGCTTTCGATTTTACGATGGATTCCACAAATGAGAATATCAGCGACTTTGCCAATGTTATCGCAGGTATCTTAAAAGCGGAAGACCTTCTTCCCATGGATGCAGGTGCAGTGGCCGCTGTTGTGGAGGAAAGTATCAGGATGACCGGCCTTCAGGACAGGCTTTCACTGGAGTTCAACAGAGTTACCGACTATCTCCGCCAATCAAACTATTTTGCCAGACAGAAGAAAGATTCAATCGTTACAGTTGACCATGTCAGGGAAGCGATTCGGGAAAAGGTCAACCGGTTGAATCTCAGTGAGTCTTACGCGACCCGCCGGATAATCGATGATACGATAATGGTCGATACTCATGGCGAAAAAGTTGGACAGGTAAACGGGCTTGCCGTGTATCAGGGCGTTGATTACTCCTTCGGGTTGCCGGCAAGGATTTCCACAAGAGTTTCAGTCGGCAGAAAAGGGCTGATAAATGTAGAGCGTGAGTCTGACATGTCTGGAACCACTCATACAAAAGGAATGCTGATAATAGCCGGCTTCATACAGGGTAAATTCGCAAGGGAATATCCTCTTTCCCTCTCTGCCAGCGTAGTATTCGAGCAGAGTTACGGTGGAGTTGACGGGGACAGCGCATCCTCAACTGAGCTTTACGTATTGCTCAGCGCGCTGTCGGAGATTCCAGTAAGGCAGGAGATTGCAGTAACAGGTTCTGTTAACCAGTTCGGAGAAATACAGGCTATAGGCGGGGTTAACGAAAAGATAGAGGGATTTTTCCGTGTTTGCAGCGGGAAAGGGCTAACGGGAACCCAGGGAGTAATGATCCCGAAAGCGAACGTTAAGGATCTTCAGCTTCGCGAAAACGTCATTGATGCTGTAAGGGACGGCATGTTCCATATATACCCCGTAGAGTTTATTGAGGAGGGTGCGGAACTTCTCATGAGAACAGAGGCGGGAAAGATATTAGGTGATGGAACGTACCCTTCCGATACTATTTACGGAAAGGTGGACCGCAGGCTGAGGCAGATGGCAGCAACGCTGAGGAAATTCTCCTCCCACAATTGAGGTCGGTAGGGCAGGGTCGGACATAACAACGTACAATTACCATATATGAGTACAAGTAATCGTTGGCAAGTGTACGTTGTTATGTCCGACCCTAGTATATTCCTGTATGAAAAAAGTATTTTCTTCCTCATGGGGACAGCTTGAAAAAGGCGGTTCTAACGTTGGCGATGAAGCGATATTCGCTTCTCAGGTCAGAGATATCTGCTCTCTCGAGGACATCCGGATAGGAGTCATGTCCGGCGTTCCAGAGAAAACTGAGAAGGTTTACAATGCGAAGCCTTTCGATGTCTCAAAGGGTAAACTCCGTGCGATGACACGCGGCGTCAGGTGGAGCGATGTAGTGATTGTCGGTGGGGGTGAACTGGCCCAGGACAGATCATCACTTCTTTACACTCCTTTCAATCTGCATCCAATCAGACTTGCCAGGCATTTCGGAAAACCTGCTTTTGCATGGTCAATCGGGATCGGTCAGGGAAATGAACTTGCGAGATGGACCCCTGGTCAGCTTCGGAAATGGCTTGGCTACTGCAGCGGAGTTACCGTGCGGGACAAACCTTCTCTGGACATTCTTCTTAACCTCGGACTTGACCCGGAAAAAGTCAGGTTAGCCTCAGATTCCACATTCACTCTGGCAGGTGACTACGCACAACCTCACACTGCATCTGAAATTCTTGGTGTAGCCGTAAGGAACGTATCCAACAGACAGGGTAATATTCTGCCCCTTGAGATAAGGAGAAAACTCGGTTTATACAGGGAACCGGATGTCACCGGTATCAGAAAACAATGGGCAGACCTCCTTGACAGACATATAGATACTCATGGCGGGGAGATACGCTTCTTCCCTTTCCACACCGGAAGCCTCTCGAATTCTGACGATTCTGAGTGTGAAGCTGTAATGGCAATGATGAAACACAGTGATCGTGCGACAGTGATCATGCCCACCGGTATCAGGAATTTTCTGACAAAGATATCCGAATGCAGGGTAATTCTCACAGTGCCTCTTCACGGATCGATCCTTGCTCTGGTCACCGGCACCATTCCTATTGCCGTACCGTACGCCTCCAAAGGTTACAGATTCATGGAGGAAGCAGGTATTGCAGACCTTACCGTCGACTCTTCTTCAGACAGCTGGGATGAGGAATTGAGCATTCTGCTCGATAGAACCTGGGACACTTCTCAGAATATCCTGCAGGCTCTGTCAGAAAAGAGGAGTGAACTCGCTGAGAAATGTACACTGAACCTTGAGCTTTTCAGGCGAACATGTCTGCAGACATAACCGGAATTCCAGCATGATACCGGGAATCCACGTTTCCGTTAATGGAGGACTGGACAAGGCGCTTGATACACTCACAGAACTGGGGCTGCCCTGCGGTCAGGTGTTCACATCAAACCAGCAACAGTGGAAGGGTCGCGCTGTCAAGGAGATGGAGATAGAGAGGTACAGCAGCAGGTCGATCACAATTATTTCTCACACCTCATACCTTATCAATCTTGCCTCAACGAACGAAAGGGTTGTTAAGCTCTCAGTCCCCGCTCTTGAAGCCGAGCTTGAAAGAATGCATTTACTTGGAATCAGATGGTGTGTTCTGCACCCCGGAGCCCATCTCGGCGCAGGAGAGGATGAAGGGATCGGTAAGATCTCATCAATGGCCCGAAAGATACTGCTCAACTCACCTGCTGATACCGGAATCCTTTACGAGAACACCGCCGGACAGGGAACCACATTAGGATATACTTTCGAGCAGCTTGCACAATTACTTGAACAAACCTCCATGCCTGAACGGACCGGGATCTGTTTCGATACATGTCATGCCTTCGCCGCCGGTTACGATCTCTCTTCCGAACGGGCTGTCCGGGAAACCATGAGTAAGTTCAGCGATACCGTGGGAATTGAAAAGATTCTTGCTTTTCATATCAATGATTCAAAGGGAGAATGCGGAAGTCATAAAGACCGTCATGCCTCCGTAGGAGAAGGACTGATAGGTCTTGCCCCCCTTCGCTTTCTTGCCTCGATGCCGGAATTCAGAGATATACCCGGAATAGCGGAAACACCCGGATCGGACAGTGACAGGGCACAGGATATTGAAAAAGTTGTTAATCAATAGTGTTCAGCATTAGTCCCCGTAGGGACAAGCTATTTGTAATCGACCAGGATCACCAGCTCTGATTAAAGACTCTGACGTTCCTGATGGGCTGTAACTCCCCTTCGATGAGCAGTGTATCTGTAACGGTCAATGTATCAGGAACAGTACTGAAAGCACCGAGCTTGCAGTAGTATCCGTTATCAAGTGCAAGGAAGAAGTTACCTCCGTAGTCGATACTGTCCCGCCACAGGGTACTGTCATTTGGGGGCGGAGCAACAAAGCCGATACCTGGTGACACACTCGTTTCCGCTCCACCGGGCCATAATAGACGATGAGCGTTTCCCGAGTAGATGAACCTGTCTCCTCCAAGCGTATCAAATGCAACAATGAAATGCTGATGAAAATCCGGAGAGGATGGATCACCGGAAACGAGAGAGTCTCCCTCAGTATCAATCCGGAAGCCTACTGATACTCCAGAGAAATACTGTCTTATCTCTGACAGCTTATCCGTTCTGGTATTGTCTGACAAACCCGTGTTGGATGAAGTATCATCCCCGTTGAACGCCATGACGGTGTAGAATGCAGACCGGTCAGCGATATGAACTGCAATATTCTGATCGACTGCTTCGAGCAGCATCCAGGGTTCTCCCGGTTTGATTCTGCTCCAGAGGAGATACCCTTCGATCTGTATACCGGTCAATGCTGTCCAGGTTACTACTATGGTATCACCTTCACTTGCAATCGAATCAATTGTAATCCCGGTAACTATCGGAAGCGTGCCGGTTATTTCCGTGGCAGAATCACCACAGGCTGAGTATAAAGCAATGAAGACCAGCATTATTATAGATGCTACCCATATTCTCATGATAATCCTCCAATGAACAGATATCTTGTTTCATACCGATGGATACTCTTTCCTCTGTGCTGCTTTGTCAATCCTGCTGATCTCTGAATTAGATCGGAATTAACTAACCTGAACGGCAATCAGATTGAATAAGGATTTAAGTGTGAAAACAGAATTGCTTGACTGCGCCCTGCAATATGAACATTCTTCAGTTACCTGTATATTGAATCCTCATACCGAAATGTTTGCGGAGGAAGAAATTGAAAAAAACTACACTCTTGATTCTGTTTGTATTAGTTACCCTGTCATTCGCAGCTCCATCAATCCATGGAATTCCCGGTCTTTTCCGTGTGAACAGTGCCATACCGCTGGGCTTTAATCAGATGTCATTCGCTCTTGGTCTTACTTACTGGACCGCGGCTGATGAGTACAGGAATTTCATCTACCACAGTCATTTCCTCCCCAGAACTCTTCTTTTCCCTGAGCTTACAAATGTGGAGCATACCGGACAGGGTAGATTCAGCATTACATACGGAGTGTGGGATTATATAGATCTTGCGATGAATGCAGCGTATTCCAGCACCTTTTTTGAAAGGGGTCTATACGAAGAGCGTTCAACAGGACACTGGGAAGAAATTTATGGGTTTGAGGGTTTTAACCTTCTTCTTCATGGCGGGTATAATCCTATCGAAAACCTGAAGGATGTTGTCTGGTTTGGCGGGGATATCCGTCTTGGACTTTCTTCGGCGGATACAGCCTTCATGCATAACGATGATGACCCGGATGGAATGTGGCACACCGGGCAGCTGATAAGCAACATTCGCAGACCATTCACAACAACGGGAAATAGCAGCTTTGGCATGGATCTTCTGGTTACAGGTGATTTCACCCGCTGGATCCCTATGGCGCCGGTCAAGGTGCATCTTAATTTAGGATATGCGAAGTATAAACAGAATTACCATTTTACTGATTTCAAGGTTATGACGGAAGTTGAGGGATGGTCTTATTCGGATTCCACTGTTGTAGATATTGAGGTGGCGGATGGCATTTTCAACTTCGGCATCGGACTTGAGGTTGCAACACCGCACTTTGACATTTTCCTGGAATACACAAACCAGAATATTACCAGCAGGGACAACGCTTCGGTATCCTATTTTACACCTGGAATGAGATTCAAAAGCGTTTCAGGTTCATACCTGGATGTTGCCTTCGATCTCAGTACAAGCACATTTGATCCATCTTATTACGATCTCGGTCACGGCCTTTACCAGACGGATAGCGTTGTTACGGAGGCTCAGCGGGCCCAAAGAGCTCCACTGCCGATAGGCGGAGTATTCGATTGGGGCGTGAGCCTTACACTGGGATTCTCATCAGATATGGTAACCGATGAAGGTCGAACCGATACGGCGACCTTGAGTGGAACCGTGACTGATTCTCTTACCGGCGCCGCAGTCTTCGCAACTATCACATTCCCCGGCGTGGCTATCCCCAATGTCACAAGTGATTATATCAGCGGTTTCTACACTCATAATATCCCATCAGGAGAAGTTCCGGTGACAATTGTCGCACCCGGATACAGGAATGCAAGCGCGACCATAGTTCTTGATCGCAATGAAACGGTCACGCTTGACTTCGCTATGCTTCCGAACCGAGGTTCGGTCACAGGCTCCCTCAGAGATGGGCAGGGCAGACCCATCGCTGGTGCTACGGTAACGATTGGAAGCACTGTGCCGGTCACTGTAACAACCAATGAAGCAGGGGTCTTCGCGGCTGATGTTGAAGCTGGAACCTGGCCGATAACCGTAGCGGCAGAGGGATACATTTCTGATAACAGGTCTGTGTCTTTCTTTGCAAATGAAACGGTGAATGTTTCCTTTGATCTTCGGGATGCACTCCGTGAGGGTGCTGTTTTAAGCTTTGATAATATCTATTTCGCCTCCGGTAGTGCAACGCTGAAACCTGAAAGCTACGGCATACTGGATAGTGTTGCCATCCTTCTGAGAAATAATCCAACTTCAAGAATACAGATATCAGGACACACAGACAGTGACGGCAGTGAAGCATCAAACCAGACCCTAAGCGAGCGGCGTGCTCAATCGGTTTACCAGTATCTGGTCAGTACAGGTATCGCAGGCAACAGGCTCACTACAACAGGTTACGGAGAATCAATACCTGTGGTACCTAACAACTCCGCAGCCAACAAAGCCAAAAACCGAAGAATCGAGTTCCTGGTCCTCAGCATTTAACAGAACCTGGAGGGTTCAGCTTTGGTAATCCAGTCCCGGCAGGTTCAATCGAAATGAGTGTTGCGATAACAGCGGATGTTCATCTATCTGCCGATGATACGCATCCTGAACGATACAATGCTCTTGTGGATATTTTCGATAGCCTTGTTAAACAGGATATCAGCACACTCATAATAGCCGGGGATCTCTTCGATAAGGATTGCAGCAATTACTCGCGGTTTGAGGAGATCTGCAGACAATACCCGCAGATAGACATTCACATAATCCCCGGTAATCATGATCCTGACATATCACAGAGCGTTATCGTAGGGGAGAATATCAGGATATTCGATTCTCCCGCACTCGAAGAAATTGATGGTCTGAGTTTTGTTTTCATACCCTATTCACCAACCGCAGGGATGGGTGAAAATCTTGGCGAGATCAGGCCTGACAAACGCTGGGTTCTTATTGGTCACGGAGACTATTTCGGCGGAATGAAACAGCGTAATCCTTATGAAAAGGGGACTTATATGCCCCTGTACAGGAAGGATATTGAGAAGTTTTCACCCTGGAAAGTTTTTCTTGGGCATATTCACAAACCAATGAGTACGGAAAATTTATTCTATCCAGGTTCGCCCTGCGGAATTGACATCAACGAAACCGGCAGAAGGCAGTATCTTGTATTCAACACCGCAACGGGACATGTCACCTCGGAAACAATACGAACTGATGTGATCTATCTGCAGGAGAAATTTCTGGTTATTCCTGATGATAACGAAATAGACAGGCTTCGAAATGACGCTGAGAGAAGAATCGAAGACTGGCGTCTGAACGGGGAGGACAGAAAAAGAGCCAGGATCAGGATCAAAGCCACTGGATACACCAGTGACAGAGAAATGATCATGGGATGTCTGAAAGATGTATTCGCAGGGTACAATTTCGTTAAGGATGAGGAACCTGATATCTCCTTGCTTCACATCGCAAAGGACACCCGTAGAAACGCTATCGCCCGGAGGGTTCTGGAGCTGATCGAGGAAATGGATTGGAAATTCGGTGGAAATGAGCCTGAAAAGGAAGAAGTCATCGAAAAAGCCCTGTCGGTCATATATGCGCGGGATAGCCGATGATGGGTATCCGTATCGACAGAATATCAATTAACCGCGGGGGTCCTCTGAAGGGCGATTTCACGCTGGAACCTCAAGGTCTGAATCTCATCTGGGGCCTCAACGAAACTGGAAAAACCTATATCGTTGAAGCAATGATCAATTTTTTCTTCAAGACCGGGAATAAGACTCCCTGGATACTGAAAAGAACTAAATCACAGGAGCCGACAGTCAGAGAGTGGAAGCCCGGGGGAAAGATTCTGGTTTCCGGCCTGGAGGATGAAACTACAGTCTTCACCTCCGGGAGCAGCAAGCTTGAGGATTTCAGGAGTTCCGGCAGCCATCTCCCGCAAGAACTGTTCCGACTTATGGTTGTCCGGGCAGGAGATACAAGAATTTCCTCCACGGGGGATGGAGCGGGTGACAACATTCTCAGAACCTGCCTCTCCGGGAAGGGTGTTCTGGACGAGATTGAGAAAGTCATACCGAAAACCGTCAGAAAAGCCACTATAGAAAATGGCACAATTGATATGAATCGTGCAGGGCTTCAGGATGACAGGCTGAAGGCGGAGAAGAAAAGAAACGAGCTGGAAGCGCTTCAGCTGGAAGTTGATGAAAATGCCTCACTCTGTGCTGTCAATTCACTTGAGAGGTCCAGAGACAAGATACAAGAACAACTCAGTGAGCTGGAAGATGCAAAAAAACATAGAGCTTTCATACTGGACGAAGAAGCAGAGAAACTTGAGCTGGATATGCGTGAGCTTCCTTCAGAGCAGGATCTGATAAGACTGGGCACTGACATCAGTCTTTATAGAGCTGAATTAAAGAAATTTACCGATATCGAGAAAGAACTCGATAATGCTGCCAATGAAGAGGATAACTACATCTGGATAAATAAGGCAAAGGATGAATACCTTTCACATACTGAAGTTCCTCGGAATAGATCCCTGAAAGATAAGGTCAGCCTTGCTCTGCTGTTCTTTTTCATATTGCTGACCACAGCAGCCGGGTTTTTCAGCAGACCTCTGATGATCATTGCTGCCGCAGGGGCGGTAATCTGCCTGATCGTTCGTATCAGGAATAAACCCGAACCGGTCTCCTCATCGGATGAACTGCGCCGTAAGAAATTGGAGCAGGAGTTCAGCAGAAGATTTCAGCGGGAACTGACGGACTCCGCCACACTGCAGGTTGAGTGCCAGAGGATGGAAGCGGCGCATATTCAATCTGAGAGCCTCAGGAAAAACAGAATAGATCTCAAGAGGGATATTGAAGCAAAGGAAGCAAGTATTCTGTCCAGGCTTCACGCCATTACCGGGGAGGAAGTTCCCGGTAACAACTTGGATTTAAGAATAGAAGAGATCAGGAAAAACAGGAAAGAAATCCAGAAAAATATCAATTCTCTCAATATTGACCTCTCTTCACTCAACATTCATAAGGATTCCTATCTGCCTGATCCTCCTTCTGAGAAATGGGATAAGAGACGATATCTGAAACTCGAGGAGGAGCTTAAGGCTGTATCCGAGGAATTGGAGCGGGAGAAGAACAGTATAAAAACCCTTAAAACGGAAATTTCAGTGGCTACGGGAAACAGAGGTGATATCAGGGAGCTTCTGACAGCTCTGGAGGACACGATAGAAACCGCTGAAAACCAGTACAAGGATAGTACTGCACGAATTCTGGCCGAGAGCTCTGTTTACAGGGCTGTATGTGAATTCCGCTTACAGGAGAACGAAAGGCTGGACGAAGCCCTGGGATCCGATGAAGTTATTTCTCCGCTTCAGAAGATCACCGGACACTACAATGGATTGAGAATGGACAGCAATGGATATCTTCACCTCGCAACTTCTGAAGGTGAGGAATTCCCTCTGTCACAATTGAGTACAGGTGCCGCTGAGCAGGTTTACATCGCTCTCAGAACAGGATTCGCTGAACTCACAATGGGTGAGACAGCATTTCTTATCTTTGATGATGCGTTCCAGCATTCCGACTGGGAGCGCAGGAAAAACCTTGTCAGCCATGTTATCAAGCTGGCCCGGAGCGGCTGGCAGGTTTTCTATTTCACTATGGATGATCACTTGAAGAAACTTTTCGATAAATCAGGTAAAGATATCGGTCAGGCCGGATACACCTCCACCAGGCTGAACTAGCGCAGAGGGAGAAATATGAAAACGGTCTTGTCGGTAATAGTGGTTATGATTTCTTTTGAGGCTTCCGGAGCAGTTAGCGAGGGCTCCCTCTTTCCCGAGGATGCGCTTCTTATCAGTGATACTGTTCAGGAATATCTCAATGGAGAATTGATAGTGAATATTGCCGGGACTGATTCATCACTTGTACTCTTCATAGCTCTTGGCGGGGAATGGACCGGGGATACTGATCAGTGGGCGGAGCTGATAATTATATCTTCGTGTACCGCTTCTATCGATCTTCAGCGCAGCTGGAATATCAGGGATATAGCCCTATCATTCGGCAGCAGCTGGTGCAGACTACCGATGGATGAGATAATGGAAATCATCGATGACGATCTTGATGAATCAGAACTCCTTGAGAGATTCCAGGCGATAACCGAGATTTACACCATGAATAATTAGGGACGGAGGTAATTAGAATTTCTAACTACCTCCGTCCCCAATTGCGGCTATTCCTCCAGGGATTTTAGGAATTTAGCAAGCTGCTCATTGTAAAAAACGTTCTCCGGATCCAGTTCCAGAGCCTTCCGCTCCCATTCGACAGCCATCTCATAATCTCCCAGGGCGAAATATGATTCAGCAAGAGTGTCCATGATATTCGCGTCTTCAGGTTCCATATCGATGGCCATCATGGCTATCTCAACAGCCTTTTGGGGATGGAGCTGTCTGATTGCAAGTTCCCATGCAAGGCCGTTCAGGGTCTGTGCATCCACTTCATCTGATGCCAGATAATCATCCATAATGAGAATAGCGTATTCGGTTTCGGGGGAGCCGGCATCTATGTAGACCGGAAAAACGAACCACATGCACCACTTGGAGTATATCCTCTGAAGATCACCAAGCGGATCCTCTGAATCTGCAACTCTGATATCAATGAGAAAGTTGGAAGAACCCTGGTAGCCGCCGTTCTCCCTGTAAACGACCATGGCTGCCGATTGCCTGCCCCTGCTGTCCCCTCCGGCGGCATCTCCTGCCAGAAGTGCTGCCAGGAGCCTGTCTCCAAGGGAACCTTCTTCGTTAATGAAAGCTTTTTCCATCTCTTCGATCACTTCAGGACCTGTAAGTATGTTTCCCTGAATTGCGTAGCCCGGACCTGTTATACTGCCGGCCCAATCCATGGTTTCACTGCCTGTGAATGAAGCTGAGTTACCCTCCGCATCCACGATTCCAAGCTGCCTTACCTCCCTTTCGGGGTCGCTTCCCAACAGGTTTTCCAAGGCCTCTTCCGCCGTTGCTCCAGTTCTGAGGATTTCAAGCCCAACCGGCCCGAACATCGCATTTGTCTGGGCCTGGGTGGCAACCGCACCTGTCCCCGGTTCTCCCCACGGAACTATGTATCCTACATCAAGAACTTTAGATGCCACTGCAACTCCGAATTCACCTGTCAGTGTATCCATCCCGACTATGGAAAAGGTTGAAGTGTAAATTTCTCCGGGGCTGACTGTTGAGCTTCCGGGAACCAGAAGAATTACTGACAGTAAAATCTGCACCATAACAACATCTCCATTCATTATTAGGGACGGAGGAGGGGGACGGAGGTAATTAAGATATCTAATTACCTCCGTCCCCCTCCGTCCCTATTTATAGGATCAGCAGCCTCCGCATCTAACAGCAAGGAATATCACTACAGCAATACCACCTAGACCCAGGAGCCAGAAAAATCCTGTTATCGAACCGCAGCAGCCGCGTCCAGTGCTCTGAAGAGCCTCCGGAATGATATTTCCATCTTCCTCCACTGCATATTCCTCTTCAACCTCCATTCCATCCTCACGGATCTTGGGTCCGGGATCGTGTGGGGGTTTTACGAAGCGGTTCTTCTGTTCATCTGCTCTGTAAGTTTTTCCTGCTTTTGACTTCGAAGCGCTCTTGGCACGTTTCCTGGTAAATAAGGATGTTCCCTTTTGAGATGGTTTCTTTCTTCTGGCTGATGACATCCCTGAAAAAACACTTCTCGAGGAACTGCTCCGGGATTTCCGGGCCGAACCTGACTTACGCATTTTCTTCAATCTGTACCTCCATATAGCAGAAGCGGATTATAACAATACTTAGCTACCTGTTGACCAGCTGGCAGTTAATAAGGCCAACCATGCTGAAGGATTCGTCATCGACAGTTCCGCGAATTTGTGTACCTGCACGGTTGTCAATCATTATGGCGTTCGTTTCCTCTGGGATCTCTTCCGCCATCTCGCAGGCTACGCATTTTGAATAGGTATCATCCGGGTCGCTTAAATCCACTCTGATGGAGGATCCGTAAGAAGAAGATGATGTAGTCGTGGAATGGTAGTAACCTTCCACGATAACATCTCTGCCCAGCCATACATTGAACATTTCGAAGAACTCACTGATCAGTATGGGAGTTTCTCCATCGTAGACGTAAGGGCTGGTAATTAATCCTGACTGAGCCGGAGGCGCATCTTCAATAATAACTCCATCGACAAGTTTTAGATCACCGGTCCAATAATACTCAACCGTACCTGTTACTGTGACAAGCTGATCGGTTCTGACTGTAATGCCAGGGAAATCCGTAAAGGATATTGCAGCAAGAGCTTCTCTATCACCAGGAGCAGCCACAAGCTCAAGTTTGTCTTCAACGATCATAGTATCGATGTAGGAGATACGTGGATAACCCTCTAGTGTAATTTTCTTTCCGTCCCAGGCGTAATAGGCTTGGTAAAGTGCCACAGCGTTGACAGGTGTTTCGGCAGTGATGAGCGAGGGATCAAGTGTCCCTTCGGGGTACAGGGGGGGCGGAGCAGTTTCAACAGGTGTTTCATCTATGGTGACCTCCTGATCATCATCAACCGTATGGGAGTCTGTCCCGTCAGGTTGTGAAGCGGGTTCTTCGCTGCCGCCACAGGCCAGAAGAAGAAGCCCTGTTATTAAAAGAAATACTGCAGTTTTTTTCATTTTTCCTCCATTTGAGAATGACTGATCTGAACATGGATAAACTACATGTAATGGAAATCTGAAGTCAACTGCCAGGTTTCTTCCTGCGCATTATTATCATGAAGACGTTGGCAATATTAACCTTCGCGTATTGATTGAAACGGCGTACCAGTATGCCCATTGATGTCGAATCAGGTTCGTGAACCCATGACAGGGGGACCTCAGCCGTAAACCGCGCAATTGCCGTGATAAGAAACAGCACCTGCTCCGGATAGAGGTACCTGCCCAGCAATGTGAAACCATCGGGCATGAATACACCGGAAGCAAGCATAGTAAGCATCATTGCAGTGCATGAAAGCGCGTTGAAAACTCCCGAGTACATCTGCCTGTACTTATCCGGCGCAATCGCAAGAACCATGTTCGCAGTAACTATTCCCACGCATGACCACATGATACCTGTAAAGAAAGCTTCGATGTAGATGAACCAGTAGCTGTCCGGCGACAGGAAGATCCAGATAAGGGGATTCAGCGTGCCAAGAAGCAGGGCAAGTCTCATCGCCGGCTTGTTGCCGTGTCGGTCAATGAACCTTCCCCAGGGACGAATAGCGATCTGAGCTCCAGCTGTGGCGACAGTGCCATATAGCAATATCTGAACAACATCCATCTGAAGTTTCTGCATCATGAATGGCTGCCAGAAGGGAGCGCCTATTCCCACTGCAAGCATCCACCATATACCGAAAATTACAAGATTACGGAAATTCCTGTCTTTGAACGGTATAGTGAGCATTGAACGGAATGATTCCGATTCTATTTCCTTGGGTTCTTCCGGCTGTTTCCTGAGAATCAGCATCCCTGCAAGGCCGATGACCCCGGCTGCAGAGAAAACTCCCAGAAATGCCCATGGAAGTGCGGAGGTATCATGAAAATGGTCAACTGCTGCGCCAAAAACAAAGGAGGCAAGCACCCCTGCTATCATAAGTATCTGGTTACGCTGCGCGAAGAAACGGCCTCTCATTTTCCTCGGGACCATATCCGCTATCCAGCCCATCCACATGTTCGCACTGACAGCCAGAAGGGCGGAGTAGAGCAGGTATACACCCAGAACCATCGGCAGAGCTGTGCTCGCTGCAAAAAGCAGCGGGATTATCCCGAGAAGCGGTGCCATAGCCCTTCCGAGTGATGTGAGGGTTAGTATGATGGGCTTTCTCTCTGTTCGCCTTTTTGTAATTGCAACGCCAAGAGGCTGAAGAGCCTGCGCGAACTGACCAATAGCTGATAGGATTCCGAACTGGACAGGAGATGCTCCCAGCATTACTGCGAGTTTGGTAATAAATACCGAACCGGCTCCTGCCAGACTTGTAAATACTTGCGAATAAATACCTTCCTGGGTCGATATCCGGAAGGTATCGCGCAACTGGGAGCTGCTCCTTCTGTTTTTCATCGGCGGAACATAACTTCGGAAGGGGAATAAACCATAACTTAAACTTGTAGTTATGAGTGATTGACTTGAAAGGCTCTCCCTGTCATTTTCTCATTGGAAGCTTATTCAGGGTTATCAGGAAGGTTGGAAGGAGCATGTATGTGGTACATAGCGGCAGCGATTGTTTTACTTGCGACATCGGGTGTTTACGGTTTCAGTAGATTAAGATCTGATGGTACTGAGAAATCCAACCCCGTTAGCGGTGTTTTCGACAGGCTTACAATCAAATCTCTTTCCATGGATCAGATAAACATCCTTCTGGCAAGGCTTGAGATAGAGGAACCGCCGGAGCCTGTTAGAGGGGCTATGTGCTACGAAGCGATGGCATACCCGCTTGTGGCTGAGTATATCTGCCCGGTATGCGGCGAAAAAACCATCTACAACGATTTCCAGACCGGTTTCATAGAATGGGAACTGCAGGCATGCAGGAGAATGGTGGAATCCTTGAATGAGTATACAGTGTTCGACATATCCCTGGATGAAACCCAATTCTGTGATTTCTGCTCCGATTCCTCTGATGAGGAACCTGTTCTTCTCCTCAGAGTAGCTTCAACTGATTTTACTGAAGCAGTTAATGGTATTACCATACATGATCTCAGAATCCTGGATTCGTTTCTTCAGGGGAACCTTTACTACCTTACTTCCAATGAATCACAGTTCCCTCTTCAGGATTGTTCCGATAGAATAGGGCAGCTGCTTGGCGCTTCCGATAACTGATGAGAATCAGATCGAAGTCCTTTCTTCCGTCAACCGCTGTTCTTGAGCTGACCTACCGCTGTAACCACAATTGCCTTTTCTGTTCTTGCCCCTGGTTTTCTGAGGATAGTGGATTTGAAGAGCTTCGGGAACTTGATACGGCGCAGTGGAAATCCGTGCTCGATGAACTATGCAGATGCGGAGTTTCGAGCCTGGCGTTCACCGGCGGGGAAGCCCTGCTAAGAGATGATTGTATTGAACTGCTGGAATACGCATCATCCTTAACCGTTGATAAGACAGAGACTGTGGATGGATCACTTATAACCCGCTGCGTACATCCGGAGATCTACCTTCTGTCAAACGGTTATCCGGTGAACACCGAAGTTCTTGAATCTCTGGCCCGGCTGAATATTCGATTGAGCCTCAGTCTTCCGGGCCTTTCAACCTACGAGGAGCATACCGGACATGACCACGCCGATCTGGTGCTGGATGTTTTCAGACAGACTTCGGATATGGGAATATCCACTACCGTGAACAGTACCGTTACCGCTCTGAACCTTCATGAACTGAGGGAAACGCTATCAGCAGCGTTACTGGCAGGAGCCGGTCAGCTGCTGATGAACAGATTTCTTCCGGGAGGCCGCGGGCTTCGGAATGCCGACAAACTGGCCCTCAGCGAGAACCAGGTTCTCAAAATGCTTGGAGCGGCTGACGATGTTCTTACCAGAGCCGGAAGGTACGGCAACCTTGGAACTGAAATACCCCTCTGTGTCCTCAATAAGGTCGAGTTGAAGACGCTTGAAGCGGGGACTCGATGCTCCGCTGCTCAGGGATTCTTTGTTATCGGGCCATCAGGTTTTGTCAGGGTTTGCAACCATTCGGAGAAAAGGCTCGATCATTTTCTTAACTGGAAGAATCTGAAGAACAACGACTACTGGAACACATTCAGAATGAGAAAGTATCTTCCCTCCGAGTGCAGCGATTGCAGCCTGAAACTTGACTGTGACGGCGGGTGCAGAGAAGCAGCTCACATAACAGGGGGTAGCGTAGATTCAACCGATCCGCTGCTGTTGACGATTCCCTGTTAAACGTATTAGTCTATCGTTTCAAGATTCAGAACTGGAAATCACTACTTTGTCCGGTATTAAGGAGAATGATATGGAAAAACTGCAGTGGAATGACAATCTGTCGGTGGGTGTTGAACTGATAGATTCCCAGCATAAAAAGTGGATTGAGTACTACAACAGTGCAGCCGGGGCCCTCCATTCAATGCAGGGATCAGCAAGGATAGCCAGCACACTTGGGTTCCTTATCGACTACACGGAGGAGCATTTCGCGACAGAGGAAAAGCATATGCAGAAGCACGCTTATCCAGGTTATGAGGACCACAGGGCGATACACCAGGAGCTGCGCAGGACTCTGTCCGGCCTTGTGGAGGACTACGAGGAGGATGGTGTGACCAATCCCCTTGTTGATTCCATAGATACCTTCCTTCGAAACTGGCTTATCAATCATATCATCGATGTTGATATGAAATTCGGAGCCTACCTCGAGGAAGAGGGGATCTCTCTGTCGGAATAAACGCTTATCCGGATTTCCAGACAGCACTGAGCGAAGCTTTGCCGATAACGTTTATTTTAACTCTTGACGATATTACTATTCTGTATGTATTCTATCGTCTGAGTGTGTTCACAGAGTGCTATTTTCTCTGAACAGGGGGGATTCTATGAAAATTAAGTGGTTGATTCTAATTGCTGTTCTTACCGGAACCATCGCTTTCTGGGGTTGCGGCGGATCCAACCCAACCGGTCCAGTACCATATACAACAGAACTTGAAGGTACCTGGGTTCTTGACGATTCCTCGTACCAGCTGACCTTTATCTTCCTGGACAGTAACTGGACCGTTCAGGTCGATACAGACACATGGAAAGGTACTTTCACTCTGAATACTGCACTTACACCAAAGTATATTGATCTGATGTGCACCACAAGCCCAGATACCAGCCAGATCGGCACAACTTCCCTGGGGATTTATTCGCTTAACTCGACAGCCACTGTCTGCACAATGGCTATCGCTGATTTCGGTGATACTGTAAGACCCATAGACTTCGGCACTGACCCGATGATCCTTAACAAACAGTAAGAACTATGTGACCTGAGAAAATGGGCTGCGGACGCAGCCCATTTCCACATTTCTGATAAAACCACATAAATACCATACAGCGATATCGCTCTACGCCCGGCGAAACCTTAATAGTATCCGAAGACAGAACCGGCCGGTTCGCAGCAACTGCTAACGGTGTAAATGGATGACATTGCAAGGGAACCTGATCGAACATATGGAATAGTATCTGTGTAAGTTTGGTATTATCTTAACACATGGATGACTTTCACAGAATCGGGAGATGACATGAGAATACTGATGACACTGGTAATAGTGCTGTCAATACTGACAGCTGCATGCGGAAGCGGAGTCGCGACCCCCGGCAACGTAATAAGAAGCGCCCTGCCGGAGAAAACACATACACTTTCAGATGCCTGGCCGATGGCCGGCAGCGCCCTTTTCGCTCAGGGCTATCCTGTTCAAACGGATACATATACTGCTGTCCATGATATATCCGGAAGCGGCGTAATCGTTATTGATGTAAGAAGCCACGATTTCGACCCCATAGCCGTGGTAATCGACGGAGATGGAAACCCTGTTGCCTTCAGCACCAGCTGGAAAGGGAACAACTCAAGGATAGTGCTTGATGGAGCCCCATCAGGGGGAGAACTCCTGATCTTTTCACCAGATGATACCAGGGGTCTTTACGATGTCATTATTGAAGAAGGAACTCCTGAGGATCTTACATCCTTCATCAATGCCACCGATTTTTCCGGTGGAATAATAACGGGCTGGATCGAAGCGGACAGCTACAATCCCTACCTTTACAACATTCTGAGAGAAGCTCTCGAAAACGATGTCTACATTTATAACTACTCCCAGGCGGAACTCATTCCTTTCACAATAGAGAGCGAAGAACTGGTTTCAATATCACTTGAATCCGACGAGTTTGATCCATATCTGGTTCTATTGGCCGTCGAAGATGGAACTTACACATTCGTGGAATACAACGATGATTACAGCGGCTCTTACTCCAGAATAGTAAGAGAACTGGATACTGGAGATTACATCGCACTTGTCATGCCCTACTCCAGCGGAAGTAACGGCAGATTTACTCTTGTGATGGAAGTCATCGATGAGGAAGCAATGGAACAGGTTGAAATTGCCGCTCCTCTTATGGATGTGGACTACATCTCTGAAATAATCCCTGACAGAAATTTCGCACTCGCCTGGTGGTCTGGTATGTCAGACAACTGGGAAGTGCCCGGGTTCCTCACTCCCTTCACTCCGGTGGCAGCTTTTACGTTTATTGTTGAAAGTACTGCGGTTTACGAGCTGAACGCTTCCGGTGACATAGATGTATGCCTTACCCTCCTCAAAAGCGATGCTGAAGGCAACATACAGTACGTCGCATCGAACGATGATTACCCGGACATCGGCTCTGACTCAAGAATTACTCAACCTCTCCTTCCGGGTGATTACATTGCCCTTGTATCACCCTACAGTGGTTCGAGTGCAGATGAAGTGATCTTCTCATGGTCCGAAGATGATGAGGGCATAAGCACCCTGTCGGTCGGCAGATCAACGGAAGCGTACGCGCCTTATGAAACCGAAACCATCATGTACATGCTCAATCTTCAGGCAGGCACCAGTTATTCAGTATCCGTTGAAAGTGAAGAACTGGATACTGTTGTAACACTGATTCTGCCGGACGGAGAGAATCTTTACGACGATGACGGCGGGGATGGATCCAACTCCCTTCTGCACTTTACCGTCAACGAACGCCAGGCCGGAGAAAGTTTCCTTATAGTCGGAAAATACTCCTCGGGAGAAGGAACTTTTACAATTCTGCTTGAAGAAACATCCAGATAGAAGAGGTTTATCAGGGGTGTCAGTTCCAGCAGATTCTTAGCATGAAAGGTGGTTAGATGCAGGTCAGCAATATCTGCAGAAGTCTGTGCATAACCATGCTGCTTATTTCATCCCTTGCGGCGGCTGATGCCATGGATCCCCCCGATATTCATGCGCAGACTCTTTACGACTACGCTTACGATACACTTACATGCATATCGCCGCATCTCTGTTATGGGAGAAAATCCTCGAGTACAGACAGGCTCTGGAGTCAATTCGCGAGTACGGAATGTGTGAGATTCTGTATCCTCTGGACAGCCGGGACATAGGTGGCAGGTAACGCTGTGCTTTGCGGCTTACTGCTTCTCAGGGAGCAGGGATCTCATGTTGACTGTTGAAGGGATAACGGGATAGTCAATTACAACCCTGTATGTCCTGAACTTTGAGGGATCCCACTTAAGCTTGAGAAATACATCCTCTATCATGTCGGTATACCATTGTATGTATGGTGTATAGGTAGCCTTTATCCCCATTCCGAGTTTATGGATGGAAACATTCATAGGAAGGCAGCTGTGGGGGTTTCGGAATTCTGCCGGCATTGCCCAGTCGTATCCTGTAAACTCGCCGAATATAAACAGCTCCGGGTCAAGAGGGCCGATCAGGTCGACGTGGACTATCTGATCGAAAATAAGCCTCTCCACGGGTGTTCTGGCTCTGACCAGAACCTCTCTGTACCTGTCTTCCCTGGTCCTGTAACTTTTAAAGACATCGCGGGTTATCTGAGCCGTAATACACGTAATTGATTCTGTATTGCCGATAGGAGCTTCCTCAAGTTCATGTACAGTGCGCCCCGCCCGTTTACGGGAACTTACAACATTAGGCAACGGTTCCGAACAGAAGCTGTAGTAAAATGGCACACCCATGGGGTTGTTCGAATCAGGATCTCTTTTCTCGATGGGCTCGACCTTTATCATGCCTTTCGGAATATTGTCATCATCCGTGAAGTAAGCCCATTCAAGCAGCCATGGGACATTCGGCCTGTTCCTTTTGAAATCGATAAAGCCTCTGATGCTTGCTATATCATGGTTTTCTCCATCGGCCGAGGGAGAGAATATCCATGTGCACAGCTGTGTGCTTGCCTGCGCTCCGAGAAGATGGCTGTATGCAGTAAAAGCCGCCTTCTGTTGAGACAGGTAGGCTTTGGATCGGCCCTTGTCAGAACAGGAGAGCAGCATCAGGTCGAATTCCTTCCTGCTGTCAGCATGCTTTTCAACCAGCATGTCGAATTTTTCGCAGGCCTCCTTTGCTTTTTGAAGAAGTTTCTTTGAGGTACCCTGTTTTCTGCAGCTCTTCATGAAAGTTGTGCAGGCAGCTTTACCCGGTACGAACTGAGCAGCAATAAAAGGATCTACTTCACAGGCGACGTTGTAGATCTTCCAGCCGAGTTTTTTATCTATCTTCAGTTTTTTGTAAACATCCTTGGGGTTATCAAGAGAGATATCCAGCGAATAAAGTATATCACCAAGCGCGTTTTTCATGAGGATTATAACTGGGTCTAAATCCTCACTGAAACAAGAATCATTATGATTCATCAGTAGAACTCCCTCCGGAACAGTATTAGATCGAATATGTCTATTGTAAGGAAAAATATCAAGGCGAAGATAATTTCTGGATATTGTTTGATATTCGGTTCTTGACACGTTTCCGGAAACAAGAGATATTTGTTCACTGATAGAATTCCTTCTGAATTCGCTATGCATTGTTAAGCTCTGAGATTATCCCTTTTCCTTGGAGCTTCAGCCCCGGATCATATAGCGATCCGGGGCGCCCATATTGCTGGAGTGGATAGTGGCACTGTACAATTACGTAGTTAAATACTATGTATATTCTGAAAGGAGATATTATGAAAATACTGCTCTTCTTACTTCTGGTTCTTGTGACAGTATCGTTTTCGGCTGAGAGGGTTGTGCTGTGGGAGTATTTCACCCAGACCGGTTGACCCGCATGTTCCAGCGGCTGGCCAGCTGTTAAGACTGCTCTTAACCCCTTTGTCGCCTCCGGGGATCTTGCACCCCTTTACCTGTTTTACAACGGTCCGGGGGCAAATTCGTTCTGTTCCGGAAGATTCAGTTTCTATGGCGTGACAGGTACGCCAACAGTGAAAATCGATGGTTCAGCAGCAAGTTACAATCCGTCAACATACGCGTCTGCTATCAACGCTAGGCTTGCTGTACCTGCGTACATCGATTTTGATATCAACTTCGTGGGTGATGCCTCCGGAGGCATGGCATACTACAGTATCACAGCCGAACAGGAGCCTGCCGAAACTTACACCATCAAAGTATGGTCTGCGATCCTTGAGGATCACGAAATGGCTAACTCCAGCTGGGGTGGCTACAATGGGCAGGAGATGATGTGGATTCCGGTTGCGTATCCACTGGGTTCCCAGGGGAAGGTTCTGAACTTCACCGGGCCATATCCACAGACCATCAGTGTAGCCGGCTCCTATACGCTGAATCCGTCACTGCACCCATTCAATAACCTGAATGTAGCCACTTTCGTTCAGTACGCTTCGGGAACACGGAAAGTGCTCAATGCAAACTTCATGGACCTTCCGGATTCTGCCACGGGTGTATACGGTGATGAGACCGCTTCGGGATCTGTAGCTGTGCTGAACGTTGCTCCAAATCCGAGCAATGGACACCTTTCTATAAACTGCCTGCTTCCCGCGGAGGAAACAGGAACAATCCAGGTATTCGATATTACCGGACGAGTTGTTGAGAGTTTTCCAGCCGATGAAGCTGCAAGTGCTTTCATCGAGGAAAGCGGAGTCTACTTTGTGCAGCTTACCACCAGCAGCGGCGAGATCATCAAACGCCGGCTCTCAATAATCCGTTAGTAACTCTGTTCCAGTATGAATGGGGCGGTCGACCGACCGCCCCGCTTTAATAGGGACGGAGGGAATTTATTTTGGAAGGTGAAATAATATGATAATACGTACCGTCATATACGCGTATTATTTGCCGATTTCAAATAAAATACCTCCGTCCCTATTTATTTGAGTATAATACTGATACTGAAGTAATTATCGATCCACTTCTATGACGAATGCCGCGCATCACGTTCGGGATTCATTTTAAGGAGATAAAAATGGAGAACGGAAGAATGCGGATTTCTGATGATATTTACAGCGAAATGAAATCGGCTGCTCTGAAAATAAAGACTGACGAACCCTTGAGAAACAGTATCCTGAATATGGGTCTGGATGAGACTGCCCTGAACCATGTTTCGCAGATAAACATGCAGCATACGTTCTCCCATGATCTGAAGACAGGTAAGATAACCGCGCAGAATAAAAGCGGAAGATGCTGGCTGTTCGCAGGGCTCAATACCATGAGGCATAAGATCATCGAGAATCTGAATCTGGCTGATTTTGAGCTGTCCCAGAGTTATCAGATGTTCTTCGATAAGGTAGAGAAAGCTAATTACTTCCTCGAGAATATCATTGATACCATTGAGGAGGATACAGATTCCAGAGTAGTGATGTGGCTTCTGAGCTCTCCTCTTAATGACGGCGGGCAGTGGGATATGTTCACCAGCATAGTCGAGAAATACGGTGTCGTTCCCAAATCAGCCATGCCGGAAACCTATCACAGCAGCAACTCGGCTCGGATGAACAGGATTCTTACTCTTAAATTGAGAGAATACGCTTCAATCCTGAGGGAAATGCAGTGCAATGGTAGGGGTATCAGCGAGCTTCGATCCGAAAAGAAAAAGATGCTGATAGAGTTCTATAGATTGTGCACGATGTTCCTTGGTATTCCCCCGGATGAGTTTACCTTTGAGTACACCGATAAAGAGAGGAAGTTTCACAGGGATGCCTGTATAACGCCGATGGAATTCTACAGGAAGTATGTGGATACTGATCTGAGCAGTTACGTCAGCATTATCAATTCACCCACAGATGATAAGCCATTCAACCGTACCTACACTGTTAAGTACCTTGGGAATATTGAAGGGGGTAACCTGGTTACATATCTCAACGTTGAAATGTCGGTTCTCAAGGATATGGTTCAGAGGCAGCTCAAGGATGGGATTCCAGTCTGGTTCGGGTGCGATGTCGGCAAATACATTTCCAGGGATCGGGGAATTCTGGATATGGATATCTACGATTACGAGGGTGTCCTCGGAACAGAATTCAGTCTGGATAAAGCCGGGAGGCTGGATTACGGTGAAAGCGTTATGACCCATGCAATGGTGTTCACAGGAGTGAACATCAGGGATGACGGTTCACCGGACCGATGGAAAGTAGAGAACAGCTGGAGTGACAAATATGGTGATAAAGGGTATTTCGTAATGAGCGACAGCTGGTTTGATGAATTTACGTATCAGGCGGTTATCAACATAAAATACCTCTCGGACGAACAGAAGGAAGTTCTGAAAACAGAACCCATTGTACTGAATCCCTGGGATCCTATGGGATCACTCGCTTTGCACTGACCGGACAGGCTCAGGTCTGGACACATACGTTGATCCCGAAATGTTTGTCCAGATAAAATGCAAGACGTTCCTTCGCATCTTCCTCACACTTGCCGCAGGAGGTGCCCACCTTTGTCATCTCCTGAAGCTGATAGTAATTGCGAGCTCCCTCAAGTACGGCATGTTCGATCTCTTCCTCAGTGATATTGAGACATTCGCATACGATTCTTGATTCTGCATCGTGAACCTTTTCGAACATACCGTGTCCGCGATAATAGTTATTGATGGCCTCTGCAAGGGCTTTGTCTCCGAGTACAGAGCAGTGAACCTTGTTGTCCGGAAGGCCGCCCAGTTCGTTCATAATATCCACGTTGGTGATATTGCGTACATCTTCGAGGGACATTCCCTTTATCATCTCGGACAGGACCGATGTGCTCGCTATGGCGCTTGCGCATCCGAAGGTCTTCCATCTGCAGTCGGTGATCGTAAGAGTATCGGGGTCTATCTTCAGATAGAAGATCATCTCATCACCGCATTTTATGTTGCCTGTCTTGCCTTCGGCATCGAACTGGAAATCCTCGTCGTCGAACATGATGTTCCTGGGGTTCATGAAGTGATCTTTGACCTTTTCCGTGTAAAGCCAGGAGCTCATCGTTCACCTCCGTAAACAGTGGACATTCTTCGCAGTTTCTTGACGATCCGGGGAAGAACATCCAGAACGTAATCAACCTCTTCGCGGGTTGTCGACCTTCCCATGCTGAATCTGAGAGAGCCATGTGTGAATTCAATTGGAAGGTCCATTTCCAGGAGGACATAGGATGGGTCAAGGGATCCTGACGCGCATGCGGAACCGGTTGAAACCTCTACCCCCTCGTAGTCAAGGTAAAGAAGAAGTGCTTCCCCTTCAACCCCTTCAAAGGAAACATTAAGTGTAGAGTGAATGCAGTATGCAGGATCACTGTTGAAATGGATGTTCTCGATCCGGCTCTCTATTCCTTCTCTTAGTATTCTGTTAAGCCCGGTCAGACGTTCAGATTCCGCTTTCATCTCGCTGGCGCGGAGTTCAACCGCCCTTCCAAGACCTACGATGCCGAGTGTGTTCTCGGTACCTGCCCGCCTCCCCATTTCCTGATGGCCGCCCCTGATCAATGGGCAGAAGGGAGTGCCCTTTTTCACGTACAGAGCTCCAACCCCCTTTGGACCATAGATCTTGTGAGCTGAGATGGTGAGGAAATCAACATCAAGCTTTTTGACATCCAGGGGTATTTTACCAACCGCCTGTACAGCATCTGTATGGAACATTGCCCCCGAGGCATGCGCTATTTCAAGAGCTCTTTCGACATCCTGAATTGCGCCTGTTTCGTTGTTCACCATCATAATGGACACAAGCGATGTATTCCCCGATACCGCCTGCTGCAGATCGTCCATTCTAACAAGCCCTCTTTTGTCCACACCTATGCGCTTAACAGTGGTTCCTCTGTTTTTGAGACATTTCGATGTCTCAAGGATGCAGGGGTGCTCAATAGTTGATATAACAAGGTCGCTCTCAACCGGTGCATGCAGGCTGCATCGGGCTCCGCTGCAGCTTACCAGTGAAAGCACAGTGTTATTAGCCTCCGAGCCGCTTCCAACGAACATGATCTCTTCCGGGTCAGCGTTTATAAGCCCGGCAACCTTCTCCCTGGCATCTTCGATAAGAGTTCTGGCCCTTCTTCCATCTTCGTGAAGACTGGAAGGGTTTCCGAACACGTCGATTGATTCGATAATTGCTTTCTTTACCTCAGGATGAAGAGGTGTTGTAGCGTTGTGATCAAGATATATCCTTTGCATTGCATCTCCCTGAATTAAAAACCGGATTCCGGCAATATCCTATTTCTATATCTACATTATGTTCCAGCCTGCTCCGAAATGCAACCGTATTTTGAGGGCATTCCGGGATATGGTAAATGCCCGGGATTGCGATTTCTTCGAAGGTGAACTGTTCATGACTGATTTCGAAATAGATTCCATTGATGCTGTTAATCCGAATACAAGTGCAAATACTTTTGCCTGCCGTGCCCACCCCAAATTTCACAGAGTATCCGGGGAGCCATAAAGACCGAATTCTAGATCAAGCTGACTGCATAAGTTTGGGGGCACTGATAAGTGTCCCCTTTTACTTTACGTAACTTTTCTGAAGAACTTCTTCGATTATTTCAACAGCTTTGCTGACTCCGTCCTCCTGTTCCATCCTGCTGCCTATTTCTGCGAATTGTTTTTGAACAGGGGATCTTCCTTAAGCTTTTGCATTGCATCAGTTATCCCCCTCGCTTCCCCATGATTGAATTCCAAATCTCATCCAGCTCCTCCGATTGTTTTCGTAAGCAGGCATAATAATCCCCGAATATTCACATCGCAAATTCAGAAGCAGCAAGAACATCAGCTTGATCACATTGAGAAATGAGTGCGAATTTTTGACAATATTTCAGATGGGCATATACTTACAGAGTATCCATTTCCCGAAAGGCGGCCTCCATAATGAAATGCTTCACTTGTTCGTTCGTGATTGCGTTCTTCTTTGTTTCTTCAGCATCTGCACAGGATGATTCGGTCACACTGGGAGAGCTAGCTTCAGAACTCTTTGAATCCTACGAGAGCCAGCCGGGAATTCTTGTTCAGGACGCGGCATTGTGCTATCAGGATGGTGATTATGAGAAAGCAGCAGAGTACTATATTCTGGCCCTTGAGGCGGATCTGGATGATAATCCAATAACCCTCTTTAACCTTGCCTGTTGTTACGGGCTGCTCGATGAGCCGGAACTTGCCGGGAAGGCCCTGCTGCAGTCCGCCCTGGCGGGATTCGACAGACCTGAGCTTATAGAGACCGACACCGATTTTTCATCTGTAATCGATAGCGAAGTGTTCAATGATTATGTGCTCGAAGCCATGGCTGTCATGGAAGAAACCAGAGAGCGCAGGAGTATTGAAGTGCTTGGCGACAGGCTTTTCCTGCAATATCCTTCAATGCAGACTGCAAGAATCCACGTTCCTGATAATTACGGTCCGCAGGAGCGGTATGACCTCGTCCTTGCGCTTCACGGTTACGGCGGAGATGTCGCCGAGTTTTCCTCCAGATGGACTGCATTTGATGAAGGAAACTTCATCTTTGTTTCTCTCCAGGCGCCCTACGCCTTTGAGCAGAACGGCAGGACCGTATTCAGCTGGACAGTCCACGGTTCCAGTGAGTGGGAGAGGGGGGATATGCCCCCGGAACAGAAGCGGGAGATGTTCGGTAATTCCCTTGAATTATCTTCGGATATGATCCTTGCATGTCTGGATGACATTAAAAGCCGATACAGAATTGACAGTATTTACCTGCTCGGATTCAGTCAGGGCGGCATAATGGCATACTGGACCGGTTTCGAGAATCCATCGATCTTTGCGGGTATTGCCACCTACAGCGGAGTGATAGACGAAGAACTCTTTCCCGAAGGGATAATCGAATCAGCTGCTGCCCTTCCGATATTCATCGGCAGGGGCATGCAGGAAGATGACAGGGCGATTAATGCGAAAGATCTCCTAACCGATGCCGGGTACGATGTTACATTCTTCGAGTACGATGGCGGGCATTTCTTTCCGGATGAGGGTCTGCGCGCTGTTGAGGATTGGATACGGGAAATTCAATGAGCGGCTTTATTGAGGCATGGCAGCAGAAACTGTTCGGCAGCCTCAGAGCATTCTGCGGCAGCGATATGGCGGACAGGATAATGAAGGGATACGAAAGCATAACCAGTGAAACTGAAACTGAGGAAACAATCAGATGGACTGCTGAAACTATCCGAAAAATAGAGGATGAGTGTTCTCCGGAAATGCTGCACGGCATTATGACAGCATGTTCCTGTCCATTCCCCAGAACCAAACTGCAGAAACTTCGAAGGATATATCTTGAAACTGGAGATGTTGAAACGGTGATCAAAGCGCTTCAGCAGCAGCTGGAGGATTCACTGAGAAAAGGGATGCTCCTGGAAGATGCCATAGTCGACCGGATTGTAGAATTGGGATGGGGGGTTGCCGGGAAGCTGGATGGCAACCGAATAGTAATTACCAAGATACCCAAGAGCGGCAATCTCCGGGAGTACATGAACGAAAGAGACCCTCAGAAGAAACGGGAACTTTACTGTCACTGCCCGAGGGTAAGACAGGCGGTACAGCTGGATATAGAACTGCCCTCAGCCTATTGCCTCTGCGGGGCAGGATACTACCTCCAGATATGGGAGACAATCCTTGAGAGAAAAGTCAGAGTAGAGGTTATGAGATCCGTCTGTTCAGGTGCTGAGCTGTGCTCATTTGCTGTCCATCTTCCCGAGGAGTGCATATAAACGAATCCACCGAAGAATGGTCTCATCCCGTCCAGGAATTATGAATGGTTGAATATGGATAGGAACCTTGCCGAAATCATCCGTGAAGACATCGACAGACTCTGCCGAATTTCCGTTGTAAAACCTTCGCCGACAGAGAGGCTGCTGGAGGGTGAACGGCGGAACGTTGCTATACTCTTTCTTGATATAAAGGGATTCTCATCACTATCGGAAACACTGGATCACGAAACCGTTCATCTGATCATCGATGGCGTTATGGGTGCACTTGCCAGGGTTGTTGAACTTCACGGCGGATATGTAGATAAGTTTGAAGGTGATCTGATAATGGCCCTGTTCGGAGCCCGTAATTCAGCTGAATACGACTCAATCAGAGCCGTAACCTGCGGTCTGCGAATGCTGGAGACACTTCAGGAGGCTAATGGAGTACTCTCAGAAACAGGGATTAACCTTGAAGCAAGGGTTGGGATCAGTGCAGGCAATGTAACGGTAGCTCCAGATCCATCCGGGCATTTGACTGCAACAGGTGATGAAGTCAATCTCGCTAGAAGGATGGAGTCAGCGGCGGAACCGGGCACAGTTCTTGCCACATCCGGTGTGCAAAGGGACTGCAGCAGGCATTTTAACTGGGGATCGGAAGGAGCAATCAAAGTAAAGGGTTTCGGCAGGCTCATAGAAACGTTCAGACCTCTCGATACAAGAGTTGATCCGGGAGATGAATTCCATTGGGGATCGGAAGGAGCAATAGGTTTTGTAGGTAGAGGCAGGGAGGTCAAAGATCTGGAGATCTTCTTCCGCGAGTACCTGGAAAGGTACCATGAAAGTAATGCGGATTATCAGGTGAAGCATTCAATGATTACACTTGAAGGAAGTGCAGGAATAGGGAAGTCCAGACTTATTCGTGAATTTCTGTCTGGATTTCAACAGGCAGGCGGAGTCAGAATACTTGAGGGCTCTACCGCTTCCTTTGCGCAACCTCCCTATAGAGTGTGGACCAGTATTCTCCAGAAGCTGTTAGGTTTCGGTCGCTCGATGGACATAACTGATAGTAAGTTGGAAAACACATTACGCGAGGTACTGCAGACCGACGATCTATCCGATAGGCTTCAGCGGGGGATACCATTTATAGCAATGCTGCTTCCGAACTGTTTCGATGCCAATCGTCTCCGGAAGATCAATGATACTGCTCTGCATAGCGAAACTGTGAGTGCTATTGGAAGCCTGCTTGATGCTCTGGCGCATATGAGCCCGCTGATCCTTCTGATGGAGGATATTCACAACATCGACGAAGTGTCACTTAGTACACTTGAATCAATAATTTCTGGAGTTCACTGCGGGAAACCCATCATGGTGGTCTTTGTGCGTCGCCGGGAACCCCCCTCATTTTACACAGATATTTCTTCAATTAGTGACGCAGCCTGTGTCTTCCATAACATCCTTCTGGAGGAAATGCCTGACAAGGATCTCACACGGATGATCGAGGAAAGACTTGAAGACGTTACGCCCATGGTCAGCCACTTGCTTCTTGACCGTTCCCGTGGAAACCCTTACTTCCTGGAAGAAATGATAAATTACCTGATTGAATCGGGTGCCATTTCAAAGAGAGAGGGAATGTTCGACTTCTGTACGGATACCGGGAACATTCATGTTCCTCCTTCTCTGGACGGTCTGCTGCAGTCAAGAATAGACCGGCTTCCACTTAATCTTAAGATTGCACTTCAGTGCGCATCCGTTCTTGGACACGAAATCTCTCTGGATATCTATGCGTCAATGGTAAAGTGTCTGCATGTAGATATTGATCCTGAAGTCAATCTGATCGAGCTTGAGCAGCGGGGCTTTATGAAGCGTTCTCAGGATCAGGATAGCACAGTATACCGCTTCGGAAGCCTTCTTATGAAGGATGCCGTATATGCACTGCTTCTTCATTACAACAGACAATTGCTTCACAGCATAGCTGCCCGTGTGATTATTGATGATCCTTTCTTCTCCCCCGAAGAGAGAGCGCCTGCACTGGCCATACACCTGTACATGAGTGGTGAAACCGCTAAGGCAGTAAAATGGGGAATGAAGGCTTTGCTCTCATCTGCCCGCGCTTCAGAAAACAATGAAGTACTTGAATGGACATCGCGTCTTCTAAAATGGATCGAGATGAAGGAAGAATCTACTTTAAACAGTGATGAAGTAGTGAATATTCTTCAGCATCGACAATCTGCACTACTGCACCTTGGAAGGATAGAGGAGGCAGGCTCCATCCTGGACAGGATAAACAGCATTGCAGGAGCGGATGTGGATGATCGAATCCGTATAAGTGCATTGAATTCTTCGGTCAGATTTTACATCGTTCGTAACAAGGTTGAAGAAGCGGCTGCGCTTCTCAAGCGTGCCGGGAACTTGAACAAGGGAAGGTATCCGCAGGAGCAAGCTGCAACAGTTTACCTGCAGGGTATTCTGAAGCGAAATGAAGGATTGGATTCACAGGCGGAAAAGCTGTACAGGAGGGCGCTTACAATCGCGGAATCCGTCGGCGATAAGAGCCTTCTCGGGCATATTCTGGGAAGTCTCGGAATCGTCACAAGGGTACTTGGGTCCGATGAGGATGCAATGGAACTCTATCAGTCCTCTCTCTCGATTCATAGAGAAATAGGGAACAGGGCGGATGAGATCACCGTGCTTTACAATATCGCGAATATTTACTGTGACAGAGGTGAGTTGGAAGAGGGCGAGAAAAACTATATCCAGGTTATCCAAAATGCTGAAGAGACCGGAAGCATGAGGATACTGGGCAATGCGCTTGGCGCTCTGGGTACGGTCTATAGCGAGATGGGGGATCCGGGTAAGGGGTTAGAATATCTATCGAAGGCTGAGAAGATATTCAGGCGTATAGGGGATTTCCATGAGGTTGCCTGGCATATCACCAATAAAGTGGAGATTCATATCGAATCAGAAGATTGGGATAAGGCCTGGTCTAACCTGGCAGAATCAATGGAGTTATCGGAGAAGTACGGTCCTGAACCCATGACTGGATACAATCATTCTCTGCTGGCCAGGATACTGCTGAAAAGAGATGAGTGCAGCAGGGCCAGGGAATCAGCTGAGAAGGGATTGAGAATACTCAGGGAAACAGGTTCTCCCTTTGATATTGTCGTAGCCATCGTAAGCATGGGGTTGGTCGAAGCTGCAGGAGGACATCTGGAAAAGGCTTCAGCTGCCTATTCTGAAGCCAGAAACATTATTACTCAGCATGACCTGTTGGGGAATCTGTCAGTCGGGCTGCAGCAGCTCAGGGCAGTTCTTATGGAATCCGGAGTTAAAGATAAAGATATACCGCTGCCGGCAAACTGGAGAGACCGCAGGGTCGAACCTGCTGTCAGTCCAGTCCGAGCAGACCTCTCCTGAGCCCTCCATTGGGAGGATCATCTCCCAGCCAGATCGAGAAGAACACAGATGCGAAATCACTTCCATCGATGGTGCCCATGGATGTACCCTTCACCGAAACTTCCAGACCGGTGTCGGGAATGTAGGTGAACATCATCTCCTGACCATCCTTCATCTCAGACATCCATGAATTCAGAGATGTTATCCTGCTTTCATAAATAGACAAATCATCTCCGCTGTTCTTTATGAATCCTTCAGCCCAGGCGCCAGCTATATCTCCGCCGCTTACGTCACGGACAAAATGAAGAATAAGACGCTTTGTCTGGTCCGACTCACAGATGGCGTACCCATCGCTTCCCGTGTGTTCAAGGTAGAGTGCTGCAACGTAAACGTCCACATTGAAGATAGTAGCTTCCCTTTTTCCGAGGCCATTCAGAAGCAGGTTGACCCCGTTCACTGTTATAGCATCCTGAAACTCTATATCGTTCATTTCCATTGCATGAGACGATATGACAGTCATCATCAGTATCAAAGAAAGTGCAGTCATCGATATTCTCAGCTTCATAATTCCTCCTTGAATGAAGAGATTTTGTGGAAAGTTATTTGATTTCGGAGAACAGTTCGTTTACGGCATTCAGAAGTTGTGCCATCGAATAGGGTTTTGACAGGAATTTGGACCTGTCAAGGTGCTTGTATATATCTCTGTCGTTCTGTCCTTCTTTGTACCCGCTGCAGAATATGAGTGGTATATCCGGCCGTACTTCACGAATCCTCTTTGCCGCTTCGTAACCGCCGAGAATCGGCATTATCACATCAAGCACGACAAGGTCAACGCTGTCGGGCGAATCAGTGACCAGAAGTACGGCTTCTTCTCCGTTTGCCGCTGTGATAACTTCGTGTCCTGCTTCGGATAGGACATCGCTTGTCAGATTTCTTACACTCTCGTCGTCCTCTGTGATAACGATAGTTTTAGATGTTTCGACAGTGATTTCATGCTCGGGAAGCAATTCCTCGATAATAGAATCCTTTTTTACCAGAGGGAGGTAAATCAGGAATACCGAACCATTTTCAGGTTTGCTGTTGGCAGTTATTATCCCGTCATGCTGTGATACGATTCCATAAACAGTTGACAGTCCAAGCCCTGTACCAGCCGTTATCCCCTTTGTGCTGAAGAAAGGTTCGAATATTCTGCTCAGTGTTTCTTTATCCATACCGCAGCCTGAATCGGATATGGATAACAGCGCATAGTAACCCTGATCATTCGAGGAGTATGTTCTGCAGAATTCGCGATCAAGGAAAACCCGCTTGGTTCTTACGAGGATCTTACCGCTCCCGGACATTGCATCCTTTGCATTGAGGAAGATATTCAGGAGCATCTGCTCTATCATATCCTGGTCACCGTTGATGTAGACAGTTTCAGTCGATGCCAGGAATTCAAGTACGATATCCTCTCCTATAACTCTCTGAAGTGTGGTCATATGTTCGCTGATTATCTCATTAAGATTAAGCAGCCTGGTAACTGTCTGCTGGTTACGGCTGAATGTCAGAAGCTGGGTGACCAGGGAGTCTGCCCTCTTACCTGCCTGTATAACCTGCAGCAGCATTTCCTGAACCGGGTTGTCCTCTTCAAGTGCCCCCTGAGCCAATTCCGCGTAGCCGTTGATTACCTGTAGAATATTGTTGAAATCGTGTGCGACTCCACCCGCAAGCTGTCCTACCGCCTCCATTTTCTGAGCCTGGCGCAATTGTTCCTCAAGAGAATGTCTGTTGGATAGATCCCTCAGGAGAGCCACATGAGCCTGTTCGCCATCGTATTGTATTGTCGAGACGCTGATCTCGGCAGGAATGATATCGCCATCCTTCCTCAGAATTTCGATATCGAACAATGATGGAGAGTCCTTCCCGGCTATTCTGTCATTCAGATATTTCTGCATTACCGGTTTGTACTCGGCTGAAATGAAATCCAGAATGTTAGATCCATAGAATTCCTCTTCCAGGTAGCCGGTTATCCTCCTGGCTGTTTCGTTGACGAAGACGATTATTCCATCTTTATAAACTATTAAGGAATCGTTGCTGTTATCGACTACGGATCTGTACATAGCGTGATTCTTTGCAGATCCATCGCTGCCGCCACCGGATTCGCTGATCAGATGGCCAGAAATCAGAATACACATTACAATGCCATCTTCATCCCTGACAATTCTGTTGTTCAGGTCAGCATTTTTTTCGGTTTCACCACTGCAGAGAATCATGTAATTTTGCTTGAAAACGGGTGTTTCAGAGTCATGCAGATTGGATTGGAATTCATCCAGGATATGTTTCCTGGATGTATCGGAAATGAAATCCTCGAACCAGTTTCTTCCTGTTATTTCATCAGCGGGGTTACCCAGAATCTCTCTGCCGCGGCTGTTTATGAGAATAATCGTCCCCGTACGGCTGATGAACAGGACAAGTTCATCTGAATCCCGTAGAACATCATCAATGGACATATATGAGAGAACAGAACCGGTACTATCCATAACAAGTATCCCGCCTGGCTTGCATGTTTATACTCGTATTATTATCTCACATTCAGCCGGAAATCGCAATACATGATCTGCATTACATCATGAAACCCTGTGTATCAGGAATTTCATGCTGTCGATATTCATCTTCAGTCAATCAGCAGCTGTTCTCTTGCCCACTGAAGCTGGGCTATTCCAAATCTGTAATCATCCGCAAGTTCGGGATATTTTTCGAACCCCTCTTCAAATGCTCTTATTGCCCTATCGTACTGATCGTCATCGTTGCCGCACATTTCCCTTGCCAGGCCGAGGTAACCGTGGGCAAGGATAAGTTCAAACCCGGCCTCGGAAGTCAGTCCGAGAGGTCTGCCCTGATCGACTGTGTACTGCTGTGCGTGATTGAGAGATGAAACGGGATTGTATACAGCTTCCTCTGGTCTGCCCAGGGAAAGCTGATGCATTCCCGCAGCCCAGAAGGCGGTAAACAGCAAAAAGTCACCCTTGTTCAGTTCCTGCCGCCAGGTTACACACTGCAGTACTGCTGACAAACCGCGCTATAGTAGCGAGGGAATTCGGCGCGTTGTTCGCCTGTCCCATTGCTTCGGCGATTCCAGCTTCTGCGACCGCTGCGATATAATCCAGATTCTGACCTTCCCATACGCTGAAAACAATGGCCTCACGGGCAAGCTGATATAGCTGAAGCCTCTGCGGCGGATCGAATTCCTCGATATACTCTATCAGAGCATCGGGTCCGTTACTGACAATTAGCGTGCAGAGTGAATCTCCAGCATTTTCGGGAATTGCCACCTCTCCGTAAACTGAGCCGCAAACAAGAAAAAATGTCGTTAACAACCTCATTTATACTAACCTTCTCCCAGATTTGAATGGAACAATTATTCGCAGGTTAAATGCAATGCATAATGAACGATAATCATTAAAATACTCATAGACTGACAATGGCAACCCCTGCAACTGCCACAAGCGCCCCGGCAATTTCAAGGGCTCGTACTTTCTTGCCCATCAGGAATATCTCGGGCAGAATAATGAATACGGGGACCATAGCCATAATCGTTGATGCTATTCCAACTTCTATCAGCCTTATTGCAATAAGTGACAGGGATACTCCAAGAAATGGACCGAAGAATGAACCAATTGCAAGAAATTTCATCGCAGTTTTATCGCGAAGAGCAAGTTTTACTCTGCCGGTGAGACCCGCGAGGGGCACTATCAGGATGAAAACGGCCAATGCTGCGATGATCCTGATCTGGGTCGCCGCAAAGGCGTTGTAATTTCCCATACCGTATTTGCTCAGTACAAGCCCGAAAGCTTGAGCTGCAGTACCGCACAGTGCGAGAAGGATGCCGGGAACGGAATGTGCCAGCGCAATCTTCCCTGTGCCTTTGATAAGGATGACCATGCAGATACCCGTTACTGTGATTGTAATACCAAGCCAGTGTTTCAGAGAGAGGGTTTCATTAAGCACCATCAGACCTGTCAGCGCAGTAATGGGAGGGACAAGAGAAAAGATCATCATTGAGATTCTGCTTCCAATAAGGATGAAGGCTCTGAAGAGGCATAGATCTCCGATGACGAAACCCACAATACCTGAAATACCGAGCCAGAGCCATTCAAAACCGCCCGCATCGGTGGGAAAGATTTTTCCCCTCGTGACAAAGGAGTATGCAGACAGGAAGATCAGCCCTGCGAGAAGACGGAGTATGTTGACAGGAAGAGAACCCACCCGCTTTGCCGAGGTCTCGAAAGACATGACTGTAACCGTCCAGCATACGGCTGTTGCCAGAGCTGCAAGTTCACCGGCTCCCATGTTGGATAGCTCCCTTCAGACAGAACTTCCGCGCAGAGGTATTATAAACGATTCAACCTTGCTATAGTCCCGCATGCACTGTAAATTCATGTCCAGGCCATCTGAAGAGAGGGGCTATCCTGGTTGAGCATGAACAGAAATCGTTGCCGGCTGAGATAACCGGCATCCTTGAAGAAAGTCTTTCCAGATATGCAGGGAAGGAAAGGCTGGTATCGGGGAAAACTCGAAGGCTGAGGAAGGGGGAAAGGCGTAGAGTTGCCGTTCTCTTTCTTGACCTGGAAGACTTCACCAGACTGAGTGAATCCCTGGATCATGAGATAGTGCATACTCTTATCAACCGGATAATGGGCTTTCTTTCCTCTGTGGTGGAATCCTTTGGCGGGTATGTCGACAAATTCGAGGGTGACAGGCTGATGGCGCTCTTCGGCGCAAAGGCGTCGGCGGAGAATGACAGCGCAAGAGCCGTTAGCTGTGCACTCCGGATGCTTGACATCCTGGAGGAGGTTGGCCCCTTATTTCCCGGCAGCGATTGCATAGCAGCCAGAATAGGTATAGACTTCGGTTCAGTCACCGTAGCGCCGGATCCGGGTGGTCATTTAACTGCCATGGGTGTATCTGTAAATCTTGCATCACGTATCGAAGAACTGGCCAGCCCGGGATCGATAATGGTTACACAAGAAGTACGGAAGGAATGTGGAGAACTCTTCAGATTCAAAGAGCATGGAACTGTTGATATCCGCGGTATCAGTTCTCCTGTTAAACTATTCATTCCCCTTGGACCGGGAAGCATTCAGATCGAGAGGTGGCAGAGGGCACGTAGGTTATCAGACGCCCCAATGGTTAACAGAGTTAAGGAGACAGAAACACTGATGTCGGCTTTGCGGAAAGCTTTCGGAGAGAAGAAGAAACCCGTTCTGATAAGGATAACAGGGGAAGCGGGAATAGGTAAATCCAGGCTGCTTCACGATTTTCTTCTTCAGGTTTCCGGTGCGCAGATACTTCACGGGCATGCCAGGCCCTATGTCCGGACACCTTTCTGGATATGGATAGACATTTTAAGGGAATACCTGAATGTCGAGAATGAAACATCTGAAGAGATCAAAGTGAAGGTTCTGGAGTTCGCTGAAGACTGCAGTGATAGGGCGATGCGTGTCAAATTGAAGCAGGTGTCACGGATTATTGCCGATCTCCTGTCTCTGACCAGGACCGATCCAATGGATGAAATGCCTGAGGTAAGCCGAATCAGGACGGTAGCCATAAGACTGATGCTGGATGCAATAAGCCTCAAAGGTTTCACTATCCTTGTTCTGGAGGATATGCACTGGATTGATGAACCTTCGATTAAAGTCCTGCAGCTGTTTCTTGAATCCGGAAGAAACTTCAATCCGATCATGGTCGCTGCGACTGAGAGACCATCTGAGAGAACCTTTGAAATTGAGGACAATGATTGGAGAATAATCACTCTTGAAGCGTTTTGCAGCGATGATATCAATTCGATCACAAGTTACATAATCTCAGACGATCAGGGTGGCGGATCCTTCGAAGAAGATCTTGAGGACCTTATCACCAGAGGAGCAAGGGGAAATCCCTTTTACGCTGAGGAGCTGGTTCTGGGGCTGATCGATTCAGGGGGGATTCAGCCTCATGGAAACTTGCTGTGGGGTCTGTCCCTGAAGGCGGATCAGGTGGACATCCCGTCTTCAGTTCAGTCGCTGATTCAGGCCAGAATAGATAAACTCCCTCGCGATGAGCGGAAAATGCTCCAGCTGGTATCGATAATCGGTGTTGATTTCAGAGTACCTGTGCTTGAGCGGATGCTTGCGGATCTGGAACTTGATATTGATCTGGACAGAACACTGGATGCTCTTATCAGCAAAGGATTTCTTGCCAGAGCCGAGAGCGACAGGATCTCCTTCAGACATGATCTGGTTCAGAGGTCGGCATACAGTACTATGCTGATGCACAACAGGAGGATAATACACCGCTGCATCGCGGAGGCTCTTGAAATACTCTATCCCGATGAAGCGTCCGCTCTGGCGCCGATCCTGTTCAATCACTGGAGAGCTGCCGGTGATGATGAAAAAACACTTGAGTGGGCTCTGATGGCTCTTGAGAGTGCTGCCGCGAATGCCCAGAATGAAGAAATGCTGAGCCTCGCAGCAGTTATACTCGACCTTGCGTCCGATCATTCCAGAGAGGATCAATGGCTTGCCAGCATGAAAGCGCTTAAAGCAAAACATGAGGTTCTGGTCAGATCTGGCAGGCTTTCAGAGGCTTCCAGGATCATCGATAGGATGCTTGAGAACGCCCGGGATCGAAGTAACCCTTTGATCGAAGCGCAGGCACTCAGAGCGAAGTGTATCCTGCTTCGGGAACTGGGGGAAATGGATGAGATCGACAGCCTGTTCGAGCTCGCGCTGAATAAAGCTGATGAAGCTGGTCAGGAAAGGCTGAAGGCTCTTATTTACGGCAGTCTTGCCAACTACCTGTCCGATACGGGGAGAAGCAGCGAAGCGCTTGAATACTATGAGAAATCTCTTGCGATACACGTTAAACTTAGAAGCAGCAGTAATATATCAGCCATTCATTCGAACATAGGCAACCTGCTATCGAGAACTGGAAGTATGGATAAAGCTGAAGCAAGCTACCTCGAATCTGTCAGGATCAGTAAGGAAATAGGCAACAGGTATTCGGTTGGTTACGCTCTCAATGGTTACGCTATCGTTTTCGCCAGAAAAGGAGATCTTAAGAAAGCGGGAGAGTTGTTTGAAGAAGCGCTTGAATGCCAGATCGATATAGGCAACAAAGCCCTTTCCGCCAGCATACTCAATAATCTGGGAATTCTGGCACGGATGCAGGGTGAGTTTGACCGATCCCTTGATTTCAGGCTGAGATCCCTTGAACTGGCCCGCTCCGCCTGCAGTAAAAACTCCGAATGTATTGCGCTGCTTAACATCGGTAACATTTACAGGTTGATGGGAAATATTGAACCTGCAATTAAATACTGCAGAGAGTCCAGAGAAATATCTGTTCAGATCAACGATCCCTTCAGCCTTTGCCATTCCCTCAGTATCGAAAGCATGGCGGAGATTGAGGTGGGGAACCTGGAACCTGCCCTGAAACTTTTTGATCAGGCAGTTGAGCTGATAGAAAAGTACAACATGAAACAGGGAACGATCGAGGATTTCGATGAGCTGGTGGAGATGCTCCGTTCGAAGAATATCAGCTGCAGACTGCCCTTTGATTGGCAGATAGATTAGAGCTTCGGTTTATTCATCCAGGATTTTACGCAGCAGGTCTGAAAGCTGACTGATGGAATATGGTTTCATCATGACCCCAGCGAAGCCATACATGGAGTAATCAGCCATAACCGGTGCATTAGAGTACCCGCTGGATACAATCGCTTTCACATCCGGATCTATCTTATGCAGTTCTTCCATGGTTTCCATCCCCCCCATGCCGTTGGGTATTGTAAGATCCAGAATTACTGCGGTATAAGGTTCTGTATTGTTCATGGCTGCTTTATACTTTTCAATTGCTTCGATTCCGTCGACTGCGCTGTCAACTTTGTAACCGAGTCTGCTGAGCATGGTCATGACGGTCTCTCTGACAAGTTCCTGATCATCCATTACGAGTACTTTTCCCCCGGAGAGCTTTTCCGGTCCAGATTCCTGAGTATCGGGGGTCAGGGCAGGCTGATCAGACGGAATGTATATTGTAAATGTGCTGCCTGTACCTGCTTCTGTCTGAATCCTAATGTACCCGCTATGTTTCCTGATTATCGAATATGAGGTTGCAAGACCGAGCCCCGTTCCGTTCTGCTTCGTTGTGAAAAACGGATCGAATACTTTGCTGAGGTGTTTATCTTCAATGCCGCAGCCATTATCCTTTATTGCAATTGAAACGTACTGGCCTGCGGGAATAGCAACAGGATTGTTATCGGGCAACCGGATATTCTTCGCGCTGATGTTGATACAGCCTCCACCCGGCATAGCCTGTTTTGCATTTATCACGATATTACTGATGACCTGCCCGATCTGTTCTCCATCGACGATAACCTGTTTAAGATCATCTGCAATGGAATACTCGGCAGTTACACTGGAACCGCTCAGTGCAAAATCAGCTGAGTTTCTGAGAATTCCGGCTATCGACAGCAGTGACTTGACAGGATCTCCTCCCATGGAGAATGTGAGAAGTTGCCGAGGGAGATTGGATGCCTGACTGGCTGCGTGTTCGGAGCTTGTCAGGATCTCGTACAGGTCACAGCCCGGTTCAACCATTGTTCTTGCGAGTGAGATGTTTCCCATTATTGCTGTCAGAAAATTGTTGAAATCGTGGGCGATGCCTCCGGCGAGAAGTCCCAGGGATTCAAGCTTTTCGATTTTCTTCTGTTCATCTTCCAGTTTTTTCAGGATTGTAATATCCCTTGCAACTCCGAGTATTGCGTTTTCACCGCTGTAGGTGAAACTTCGAATGGAAAACTCGATATGTCGAAGTTCACCATCCCCTCTTATCAGTCTGACAGTGAATACGTTTGGAATATCGGAGAAGCCTTCTTTAACAATTCCGTTAGCGTTGACCATACATCTGTCATCGGGGTGCAGGAGCTCTGAGAACTTCATCTTCAGAAGTTCATCTCTGGGGTATGTCATCAGGTCACATAGTCTATCATTGACGAATAGAAAACGGTTGTTACCGTAGATGTAAATACCGTCATGGCTCTGTTCTACAAGAGTGCGGTACTTTTCTTCGCTCTCCTTCAGCTTTGCTGTTCTCTCTACGACTATTTCCTCAAGGTGGAAGCGATGTATCGCGAGTTCATCTTCAACCTGTTTCCGTCCGGTGATATCCCTTACCGTAGCTTGAAGGAGCGCTTTTCCCTTAAGCTCTATCCTGCTTAGAAGAACAGTTGCTGGAAATTCTTCACCATTGAGTCGCTTGTGAGTCCATTCAAAATAGTTGGATCCGTTCTCAATAGCTCTCTCGATCATTTCTTTTGCTTTAAGACCGGATATCTGTCCATCAGGCTGGTACTCCGGCGAAAGAAGCCAGGGCTGCTGTGAGGTGAAGTCGGTTTCATTCTTGCATCTGAACATTTTTATAGTAGCCGGGTTTCCCGCGGTGAAGGACCAGTCAGGAGGTTCAAGGATCATGATGGCATCGCGTGATGTTTCATAAAGGGATTTGTACTTTTCCTCGTTTAATCTATGAATTCTTTCAGCCTTTTTCTGTTCCGTGATATCAAAAAAGCTTAGAAGCAGAAGCCGCTCAGAATTACTCCTCTGATGAACATCGGTTGCGTTCAGAGACATAGTCCGCTCACCGATGTGGATCAGCTTCAGATTGACCTCGTACCCGTCGAAATCCCTGTGAATTGAAAGAAGCTCTTCCAGAAGGTTCCTGAGTCCTTTGATGTCAAGAAGATTGTTGCCGATATCGTAAACGGAGACATCCTTAATGCTTGATGATTCGATATCGAACATCTCGGAGAAGCTTTTATTTGCGAATACGCATTTCAGCTCGGAATTCAATATGAGAATAGGCTCTGTTATAGCGGCGATCATGTTCTTGAAAAAATCGATGCACTCCTCGGCATTCAATCCATCAATGGGACAGACACCACACTGTATGCCAGTATCAGGCAACTGTTCTTTGTGCTCTGACGGTTTCATGAGAAGCTCATCCTTCGTTTTCAGAATGCGATAACTGGAATACCCCTCTTAACTGGATTATTATTTAATTCGGCTATCATATACTATCTACATATGCACAAAAGCAAGCCCTGATTTCAGCATGGACTCCGAGTCCATAGCATGAATGCTGTTTACCTCGTATTTTATCATCCGGATGTACAGAGTGGAGGTCACAGAATTACAATGAAGCAGGATGGATTTATCTATGAATGAAATTGTATACAGATCTATCGGAACAATACACACACCGTACTCGAATATGGCTCCGTTTCAGGCAGAAGAAGACGATACGGAGGGTTCCTTTGTTCTTGAACTCCTGCCGGAATACGAAACAGCACTTGAAGATCTTGAATGTTTCAGATACATCATAATTCTTTTTCATCTGGACAGGGCGAGGGGGTACAACGGCTCAAATACCGCTCACCCGCCCTCACTCAAAGGCGGGACGGTAGGGCTGTTTGCCAGCAGGTCTCCCAACCGGCCGAATCCCATCGGACTTGATGTCGCGAGATTGCTTAAAATAGAAGGAAGGAAAATATACACTTCCGGCTTAAGCGTTCTTGATGGTACACCGCTGATCGATATAAAACCATATACAAAAACAGATTCAAAATCTGATCCGGGAGATGGATGGGCCTATCGTCAACCTGTATAATAAATATGGTTGACAATAATTGCCTTATCGTACATACTCACCTCTGAGTTACTACAAGTATAAGTTAAATATTATGGTATCATTCAGATATGGAGGGTACAGGGTGATCGGCAATAGTGGCAGGATTCTAAAGATACTCAGGAACAGTCGGGATTATACATCAGGTGAGGATATATCTGCAGAGCTTGGTGTATCCCGTTCAGCTGTATGGAAAAACATCGGGAAACTGCGAGAAAAGGGCTACATTATCGATGCTGTCTCCAACCGTGGATACCGGCTCTCGGAGGGTATAGATCTACCCATCAGTGATGAGATCCATCGGTATCTTGATACAGAATGTTTCGGCAGCGAAATTGTTTACATGGATTCCGTGGATTCAACCAACAGCCTGGCTATGACACTTGCTGCCAGGGGGGCTGCTCACGGTACAGTTGTCACCGCAGATCAGCAGATAAACGGCAGGGGCAGAATGGGAAGAGAGTGGATTTCACCCCCCGGAAGCAATCTATATCTCTCCATCATTCTACGGCCACGGGTTTCTCCAGCTGATGCATCGCAGATACCTGTTCTATCTGTTATCGCATCTGTCAGAGCTCTTGAACGTATGGTGTCAGATCTTCCTTTCGGGATAAAGTGGCCAAACGATATTCATTGCCGCGGCAGAAAGATCAGCGGTACTCTGTGCGAAATGAAGGCAGAGATCGACAGGGTGAATTACGTTGTGGTAGGCACGGGAATCAATGTTAATCTGAAGCCATTCGATGATTCTATCCGGGATCTTGCTACTTCACTGTCAATAGAGACAGATACTGAGTATTCAAGGGTAAGGCTTGCGGCATTCCTGCTGGAAGAGTTCGAAAAGGTATACAACAGTTGGCTGATCGAGAGTAACCTTGGGTTCATCATCGATGAGTGGGACGATCATTCCCTGCTGAAGGGCAAGCAGGTTGACGTAAGAACCGTAAACAGGGTTGTCAGCGGAATAGTTGCAGGAATCACGACAAATGGAGCCTTGAAGCTTGAGCTTCCAGATGGTGCGGTACGTTTAGTGTACGCCGGGGATGCCACTCTGCATGGAGCTTCGCAAGGCAACTGAGCTGATAAGAATATGCAGTCAGTCAGCCCGGCCGGAGCCATGGATATCCTGCTTACACCACAGGGCCGGATTCAATCATTACTAACACTAAGCGAGGGCATTAGAGCAGTCGAGGGACCTTCCGGTAAGATTTCGCTCTGCAGTATAATCAACGCGAAATCGGGTGACTGCACTGAAGACTGCTCCTTCTGTGCCCAGTCATCCTTCAGTTCATCCCCGCACAAGTCATACCCGATGATGGATGGCTGCCGGATACTTTCTGCGCGGGAAAAAGCCTTTGAACATGGCGCTGGGCATTTTTCAATCGTGACCAGCGGCCGTTCCCCGACTGAAAAGGAACTGGCTGACATATGCGAAACAATATCGAGAGGGGAAAATGAGAAACCCTTCTGGTGCGCATCCCTCGGGATTCTTTCCCTGCGACAGCTGAGGCTTCTGAAGAATGCAGGTCTTTGGCGGTATCACCATAACCTGGAGACTGCACGAACGTACTTCCCCGAGATATGCACAACACATACATGGCAGGAGAGGGTTGATACTGTACGCATGGCAAAAGCGGCCGGACTGGAAGTCTGTTCGGGAGGGATCATTGGTCTCGGCGAAAGTCTTGAACAGAGGGTGAGCATGGCCTTCGGGCTTCGGGAGCTGCAGGTTGATTCGATCGCGCTGAATTTTCTCATTCCGCTGGAGGGTACAAGAATCAATCCCAGAAAAGAGAATATCTCACCGGCCGATATGCTGAAGACTGTTATCATGTTCGGAATGGTCTGCCCTGATTCCGAACTGCGCCTCTGTGCAGGCAGGGGAATGCTTGCCGAATATGAGAAGGAGATATTCCGGGCTGGAGTTGCGGGGATAATGACAGGCGATCTTCTCACAATCTCCGGATCAGGGTTTGGGGAGGATATTGAGCTGCTGGAAAGTGCGGGAAGGGTTCCGACCGAATGAGAAGATATGGAGGGGACCTGGCCAGAATCGAAAGGGAAGGTCTTACAAGGATGCTGCATCTAAGAAAATCGGATATGCTGGAGTTCTCCTCAAACGATTATCTGGGTCTGGCAGATCATCCAATGCTGAAAGAAGCATCCATGAGGGCTATTGAACAATACGGTTCCGGCGTCGCTGCATCCAGACTGATGTCGGGCAATATCGGTCTTCATGAAGAGCTGGAGAAGCGTCTTGCCCGGTTAACCGGTATGGGATCAGCTCTGCTTTTTGGAAGCGGGTATCTGGCGAATACCGGGCTTCTCAGTGCGATAACATCCAGGGATGATCTTCTGTTTGCGGACAGATTGAACCATGCCAGCCTGGTGGATGGAGCACTGCTGAGCAGGGCCGGTGTGTTCAGGTACCGCCATTGCGATACGGATCACCTGGAACACTTCCTCGCGAACAGAACATGCAGGGGAAATCGTTTCATCCTAACCGATTCGCTCTTCAGTATGGATGGGAATATCGCTCCGCTTCGGAAGCTTGCGGAACTGTCGGAGCGATACGGCTGTGATCTCATAATTGATGAAGCCCACGCAACAGGAGTTTTCGGGAATGGGGGCGGGATATGCAGAGAGCTCGGGATAAAACCTCACGCTGTGACAGGTACGCTGAGTAAAGCTCTTGGAAGCTACGGCGGATTTGTCGGAGGTAATACAGATCTTATTGAGTATCTGATTAACAGCGCAAGAACATTCATATATTCCACAGGATTGCCTCCAGCTGCACCCGCAGCTGCCCTCAAAGCCCTGGATATTATCGACTCACAGCCCGAATCGGGAAGAAAACTGCTGGGTCTGGCATCCGAATTCAGAGGGATGATAGAATCCGCCGGTTTTTCTACAGCACCATCAGAATCACAGATAGTGCCTGTTCGAGTGGGAGAGAACCGCGATGCCGTCGCTCTCTCGAAATACTTGAAGAGGAACGGTGTTTCAGCTGTAGCCGTACGACCGCCTACTGTCCCCACCGGCACGGCACGGATAAGATTTTCAGTTACACTCGGTCATTCCCTGGAAGATTTGCGTTACGCAGCCGGGAAACTGGACTCTTTTAACGGTGGTGTTCAGTGATACTTTATCTTGTGTCTGGCTGGGCAGCAACAGGTGCTGTCTGGAAACCTGTTCTGAAGAATCTTACGGATAAACTGGACATAGAGCCGGTTGACTGGCGGGAAGCTATCAATGGGGAGCTGGACAGGAGAATAGCTGAAAACACTGAAAGGTGCATTGTGGCGGGCTGGTCAATGGGAGGACAGATAGCCCTGCGGGCCGCGGAATTGAATCCCGGCAAAATCGCCGGTCTGTTCCTTGCATCCTCCATGTGCTGCCTTGTTGAGCGGGGCGGAAAACCGGGAGTTTCCAGGGATGTTCCGGAAAAGATCAAGGTTATGCTGGAGCGGAACAGAAAAGTATATCTGAGAGCTTTTTTTGCGGAATGCCTCTGCCCCGCAAAAGATACTTGCGTCATTGCAGACCTGCTGGAAGAATCCGATTCCATAACCATGGAATCTCTGATGTCAGGGTTGGAATACATGACCCACACAGATGCCGGTCTTACCCCCGATATCCCGCTGATGATGGTTCATGGCAGAGATGATAGAGTGATCCCTCCCGAATGCAGCGAATACATCATGAGGAACACCTCCCTTTCCCGCGGTGCATACATTGAAAATGCGGGGCATCTCCTGCCCCTTATAAAACCAGAGATAGTGGGGGATCTGCTGAATGAACTCATTGAATACAGCATCGCCCTGTAAGGAAGCCGTTGAATACAGTTTCTCGATGGCAGCCGGTCTGTACGACAGGTATGCGCGCCATCACAGGATTATCGCGAAGAGATTAATTGATTTTGCTCATCCGGACGCTGCTGCCGGCTCGATCCTCGAAATCGGTTGCGGTACGGGAATTCTCACGGAAAAGCTGCTTGACCGTTTTCCTGCGTCTTATGTAACAGCGCTGGATATTTCTCCGCGTATGGTGGAGCAATGCAATAGTAAACTGAATCATTCGGGGCGCCTGTCGTTTCTTGTTACCGATGCTGAAGAGTACTGCCGAATTGGACATAGGTACGATCTTGTTGTTTCAAGCTGTTCTCTTCAGTGGATCCACGACAGGAGAGGTCTCGCACAGAGCATATATGCGATGCTGGAGGCCGGCGGAATGTGTCTAATGGCTATTCCCCTGCGGGGAATGCTGCATGAACTTGTGGAAAGCTGTTCCTGCGGAGCCCGAAGTGTGATGCGCCAGCTGGATCTGGATACTGGAGAGGAATGGATAGCCCGTTTCGAGAACAGCGGAATGGATATCCTGTCAACTTCAGTTGAAAATATTTCCTGCTTATACGATCATCCGCTTGAAGTACTGAAGGCGATTAGAGGAATTGGAGCCGGTATCAACCAGAGCTCCGCATTTCTGAAACCAGGAGGTATGAAGAAGATGACGGAGTACTACAGCAGGCATTTTGAGGTTGCTGATTCTGGCAAAGTTTCCTCAACGTACAGAATTCTATACTTTCTCGGAAAGAGGATGTAAGCATGCGCGGCGTGTTCGTAACCGGTACCGGCACAGGAGTCGGCAAGACAGTGGTTGCCGCCGGGCTGCTGAAGGCTTTAATCGATTCCGGAGTCTCCGCTTTCCCCGCCAAACCTGTTCAGACAGGATGCACGGAGATCGATGGAGTACTCTCGGCTCCTGATCTTGAATTCAGCCTTAAAGTCGCGGATCTGTCGCCCGACGAAGATCTGATGGATCTGATGTGTCCATTCCGGTACAGCCTGGCATCTTCACCCCATCTCGCTGGAAGGATGACCGGTGTATATGCTGACGTAAACACTATCATCGAAAAGATGGATCAGTTGTTTGAGAAATGCGACTTCCAGGTTGCCGAGGGTGCCGGAGGGGTTCTGGTGCCGCTTAATGACAGCGAAAAAATGCTGGACCTTATGGTTGAACTGGGCTGGCCTGTAGTTCTCGCTGCAAGGGGAGACCTGGGTACTATCAATCATTCCCTGCTGTCGCTTGCGGTTCTGAAGAACGCAGGATTGCAGATCGCGGCAGTAGTTGTGAACCACCTTACAGAAGATGTTTCAATAGTAACAAGAGATAATCCGAGGGCAATAGCTCATTACGGAGAATCGGTCCGGATCGTAGAGATCCCGTATGTGCGGAACCAGGAAGAACCAGCCAGTAATTCTTCTTTCATGGAAAGTATGTCCAGGTTAAGCAGGATTGTCATGGAGCGGCCATGAACAGAACGGAGACTCTTAGGGGGAAAGATATCAGCCATTTCTGGCATCCCTATACCGATATCAATTCTCTTGAACAGAAAGAGTTTCCCATCATTGAAAAGGCCGAAGGCGTCTACCTGATAGATACCGAAGGACACAGGCTGCTTGACGGAATAAGTTCCTGGTGGTGTGTGAACCTCGGACACAGCCACCCTGATATTGTCGGTGCCATCAGAAAACAGTCGGGCATTCTTCAGAATTCCATCACCGCCGGTATGTCACATACGAAGGTCATCAGGCTTTCGGAGAAGATAGCCACAATAGCGCCCGGGAATCTTTCAAGAGTCTACTATGCATCGGACGGAGCCTCTTCGGTTGAAGCTGCGATGAGGATATCACTGCAGTACTGGTGGAACCGCGGTATGAAGGAGAAAAGAAAGATGATATCTCTCTCCGGCGGGTACCACGGTGATACTCTCGGTTGTGTGGGGCTGGGTTACATAAACAGGTTTCATCGATCGGTAGAGCATGTTGTAAGAAAATCAATTACAGCTGAATCGCCGCATTGTTTTCGCTGCAGATACCACAGGAAGCCGGAGGATTGCGAATTGGAATGCTTCGCCTCGATGGAGAAGGCTATCGTTGAGAATGCTGATTCCGCAGCCGCGGTGATAGTTGAACCAGTCTGTCAGGGTGCCGCGGGTATGAGGATCTATCCCCCGGAGTATATTTCGAGATTAAGGAAACTATGTGATGAGAACGCTGTGCTTCTTATTCTTGATGAAATCGCGGTGGGGTTCGGCCGGACCGGCAGAATGTTCGCGTCGGAGCTTGCCCGAATAGTGCCGGATATGATGTGCATTGGAAAGGGGCTTACCGGAGGGACACTTCCAATGAGCGCCGTTGTTGCGTCAGAAGAAATTTACGATGCCTTCAGAAGTGATTCCCGAATGGACAGAACCTTCTACCACGGTCACACATTCTGCGGTAATCCCATAGCCGCAGCCGCCGCATGCGCTGCCATAGAGGTATATGAGCGGGATAATGTGCTTGAAAATGTCGAGATGCTTGCGGAAATGCTCTCAGAAGCATTCCGCAGGTACAGGAGCATCCCGGGAGTTCACGGGTCCACTGCTCTCGGCTGCATGAGCGCACTGGAAATAAGCGAAGATAACGGCGGCGCGAGAACCGCTCTTGCGATTGCCGATACTGCCCTCAGAAATGGGCTTTTCATCCGCCCGCTGGGTCCGGTTCTGTATCTATGGCCTCCCCTGGTTACAACAAGGATGGAAATGGAGACAATGCTGCATATCTTCGAAGAAGCCCTTATTAAGAATCTTCTTCAAAAACAAATACATCCGCTGCAAAATCAAAACGAGAAAAGTAATTCATTTAATAGTATTGACAGGAGAAAATATTTGAATTATACGAATCGTATGTTTCATGGATAATTGCCATAACCATTAGAATAACATATGGTTAAGGTAGGTATATAGGGGTGGGATGGTTGATCATGAAGAATCTGTCAGTTCTTCTGCTTTCTGTAGCTGTGTTTCTGCTTGTTCCGGGTGTGTCTGAAGGTTCAGACGGCTCGATCGTAGCCTGGGGGGACAACTACTACGGCCAGTGCAACGTGCCCGCGCCCAACGAGGGTTTTGTGGCGATTGCTGCGGGACAATACCACAGCCTCGGCCTGAAGGAAGACGGCTCGATAGTGGTATGGGGTGACAACGGATACGGCCAGTGTAATGTACCCGCGCCCAATGAGGATTTTGTGGCGGTTGCAGCAGGAGGCTATTTCAGTCTCGGACTGAAAGCAAACAGCTCGATAGTGGCATGGGGTCACAACAACTACGGTCAGTGTAATGTACCGGAACCCAATGAGGGTTTTATGGCGGTTGCTGGGGGTTACACTCACAGCCTCGGTCTGAAGGAAGATGGCTCGATAGTGGCTTGGGGAGCTAACAATTACGGCCAGTGCAATGTACCCGCGCCCAATGAGGGTTTTGTGGCGATTGCCGGGGGAAATAATCACAGCCTCGGCCTGAAGGAAGACGGCTCGATAGTGGCCTGGGGATTGAACAATTATGGCCAGTGCAATGTACCCGCGCCCAATGAGGATTTCGTGGCGGTTGCTGGGGGTTATGGTCACAGCATTGGCCTTAAGGAAGCCGGCTCGATAGCGGCATGGGGTTACAACACATACGGCCAGTGCAACGTGCCCGCGCCTAATGAGGATTTACTGATGGTTGCTGGGGGAGACTGGCACAGCCTTGGGCTGAAGGCAGCCGGCTCGATAGTGGCCTGGGGTCGGAACAACGGCGGCCAGTGCAATGTGCCCGCGCCCAATGAGGGTTTCGTGGCGGTTGCCGGGGGAAACTACCACAGCCTCGGCCTGCATGCGTATCTTCATGTCATAGAGCCGGACAGCTCGACCATATGGACTCAGTATGAAACGGACCTTCCCGTTGGCTGGGCAGGTGTATACTGCGACAGCGTAAGTATTGTTCTCTACGACGGAGCGGTATTTATTGACACTCTGGCAGCATCAGCGCCTAACACCGGTTCCTGGGTCTTCAGCGGTCCCGTACCCATGAGCTGGGATCCGGGCATTGAGTACATGATCTATATACAGGACGATCTAGGCTATTCCGGCTGGAGTGATGAGTTCACTGTTGCGCCGCCTGTTCCGATTGGTGGCGATGAATCCACTGGTACCTGCAATTATGCTTTACATAATGCAGCGCCAAATCCTTCGTATGGAATGGCGCTTGTTGCATTCGAAATCCCTGAGATTGTTGATGTCTGTATAACTGTTTACGATATTTCCGGAAGAGTTGTTACTGAGCTGGCGTACAGCACACTGACTCCTGGCATGCACGAGGCGATTATAAGTGATCTTCACGCAGGGCTATACGTTGTACGCATGCAGGCCGGCAATTTCATAGACTCCGAGAGGATGATCGTAATTCGATGATCAGGTGATCCTAGAGATCTGGGATTACTGGAATATTAATTGACACTGATCAATCAGATCAGTTTTTAGGGGATTTCCTGATATCGGACAGAGTGTAAATCAGGTTGAGGATTGAGAGGGCTGAGATATTCGCATCAATCTGGTAAGACCTGACTCCGGGATGAATTATGTACAGATGTCTTAGCCCTAGATCTTCAATCGCTACACGCATGGATTTTGTTGTACGGACATTATCAGTGAACTTGAACTCGAAACCCAGTCTTGCTCCTTCAGGACTGAGCAGAAGATCAAGCTCCGCACCGCCATGGGTAGACCAGAAGTAAGCGTCTCTGTCACCTGTGACCGACAATATCTGTTCAAGCGCGAAGCCCTCCCAGGATGAACCTGCTTTGATGTGTGACAAAAGGTCTCTTCTTGTCCTGATGGAAAGGAGAGAATGAAGAATGCCCGAATCCCTGATGTATACCTTGGGAGACTTGACCTGCCGCTTTTTGATGTTCACATGCCAGGGCTGCAACTGACGGACGACCAGGGCTCCGGAAAGGATATCGAGATAATTCCTTGCAGTCTTTTCATCCCGACCCAGCGATCTTGCGAATTCTGCAGCATTCCATATCTGGCCATGGTAATGAGCGACCATAATCCAGAATCGTCTCATGCTTTCAGGGTGAACTGAGAAACCGAATTGCCGTAAATCCCTCTCCAGAAAAGTCCTTGCAAAGTTGTCTCTCCATCTGAAACTTGAGTCCTTGTCTGCAGCAAGGTACGATCTTGGAAAACCACCGCGGAGCCATAGCTTTTCCCAGTTGTCTGGAGTGATTTCCTTAAGGTTAAATCCCCCCATGTCTACGAAACCGATTCTACCTGCAAGAGTTTCAGAGACATCTCTGACTATTCCAGGTGATGCGCTCCCTAAAATCAGATAGCTGGCGTGGTGAGATGTATCATCCAC
>JAUVIR010000061.1 GCA_030592645.1 Candidatus Fermentibacterota bacterium
AGGGCGCTGGAGAGCCCGCAGAGCCCTGGCTCGAAAGAGGGCGGCCCTTGCCTGCAGAGAATCAGGCATTGCCGTATCGAGTGCAATTGAATCGCAGAGCACAAGAAGCTGTCCATGCTGTGCAGTCTCCCTCAGAATGGCCATCGATACACCGATGGCGAACGAGTTATCATGAGACGCGGCAGCAATACTGTCCGCAAGAGAAACATGACCTCCACCGGCAAGTATATCAGTTATCAGCCAGGATCTTCCCCATTTATCCGGATCGATCCTCAGAAGCATGAGTGCGGCGGTAAGTGATACGTCATCATCAAGATCAAGGCGGTATTCCCAGGTTACAGCGGAACCTCTGGACAGATGTAAATCCCTTTCGGCAAGAAGCCTGTCGAGCCTGCCGCTCTTGTGCACCAGAGCAAGATCCCCGGCAATTCCGTCCCACCAGGACCCTTCGGTCTTAAGAGTATGCTCCAGTTCATCGATGACCTCATCGGCAAGGAATCCTAAAAGGGCAGCATCCCGAACAGCCTGTTCCATCTGTCCCTTGCTCATTCTGCCATCGGTACAGATCATCGTCCTGACAGCCCTTTCCGCGACACAGTCAGGCTCGGGAAGGATACATGATGAGGGTCCTGCGCCCGATCGAATCTGAAGCCACTGCATAAGAAGTATATCATCTGAAGGTACCAGAGAAAGAGCCTCTTCGGGTCTCCTTGCAAGAACCAGAAGTGATACTTTCCACCCGTACATATCCTCTCCGGATTCCTGCCCGATACTGTCAAACAGGAGAATACAATCGTCTTCCCTCCCGGAGCCATGATAAATGCCGGCGATTCTGTAGAGAATGACATTCCGGGGAACATCATCTTCCCGCAGCAGCTCAAGAAGTTCGGAGACCGCCTGTCCATTCAATCCTGAAAGGATAAACGAATCCGCGCGCTGAAGAGATGCGGAGATCAAGGGCAATGATACGCTCAGGAGTAATAGAAGAGTTTTAAGCATTGATAATCCATCCTGCTAGTGTCTGAAGTGTCTTGTTCCTGTGAATACCATGGCCATGCCATGCTGGTTCACAGCATCGATTACTTCCTCATCGCGGATAGACCCACCCGGCTGTACGATGGCAGTAATACCCTCTTCGGCTGCCCGATCGGGGCCGTCTCTAAAAGGGAATAACCCATCGGAAGCGAGTACCGCACCCTCAAGTAAATGTCCCTCCCTCTGGGCCCTTCTGACGGCAAGGTCAAGGCTTTCGATCCTGCTCATCTGCCCTGCGCCGACTCCGAGTGTACCCATACTGTCGCCGATGACAATAGCATTGCTTTTGACGGACCTGCAAACCCGCCAGAGAATATCCATGGCAGCAAGTTCCTGCTCTGACGGTTTCCGCTGAGAAACTATATCGATTTTTTCAAGTCCGGTTACAGAATCAGGGTCTTGAAATAGAAGCCCTCCGTTGATACTTCTGACCTGCCTTCCATCTTCCGAACCATCCGGCATCCTCAGAATTCTCAGTTTCTTCCTTTTCTGAAGCCTTAGCAGAGCATCTTCAGCGAACCCGGGAGCCATAACTATCTCCAGGAATATCCCTTTAAGTCTGGCGACAAGTTCCATATCGACATTGCAGTTCAAGGCGAGTATTCCACCGTATGGTGAAACACTGTCGGCTCTGAAAGCATTCTCGAAAGCCTGCATTGGAGTGTTTCCTCTTCCGGCACCGCAGGGATTACCGTGTTTCATGAGAACAGCTGAAAGGGAATCTACCGGCATATCAGTCACTAGATCCCATGCGGCTGTAGCATCCAGATAATTGTTGTAGCTCATGGCTTTCCCGCCCAGGACCTCCGCAGTTCCAAAGCCTTTTCTGGGCCATGAGAAATGTACTACAGCCGATTGATGAGGGTTCTCACCGTATCGAAGTTTCGGCACAAATCCTCTTTCCATGCTCAATGATATGTCAAGATCGTAGCGCGATGTGATATCGAAGGTTCTCGATGCCATCAATCTTCTGAATTCATCATCATCAGCACCATTGGAAATCGCCTCCAGCACTTCTGGAAACACATCACATCCCACAGCCGATATGACATGCTGCCAGTTCTTTGCAGCGGCGCGGGCCATTGTGGGACCGCCTATATCAATGAACTCTACCAGTTCGGGATCATCCGCTTTCATTCCGGCTGTTTTTTCAAAGGGATAAAAATCGACGGCTACCAGATCGAAGACCGGTTTACCTTCCCTGACTCTCTCTACCCTGTCTTCTCCAGCTGCTAAGATAGAAGCGTGAAGCTGAGGATGGAGGGTTTTCACCCTTCCTCCAAGCAGTGAGCTTATACCTGTTATTTCCTCCGTGGGGATCACGTCAATCCCGCAATTACCGATACATTCCGCAGTTCCCCCAGATGCGTATATCTTCCATTCCATGCCGGAAAGCCCGGCGGCCAGCTTATCCAGATTTTTCTTGTTCCATACACTGATAAGCGCAGTTTTAAAAGCCATTATCCTCCATCCATTTCCTGGCACTGAAATATACTATCGGATTCCGTTTATGTTCCGTGGCGCTAACCATCTTCTGGATCCTTGCTGCCGCTGACTCTGAGATCTCCCCGTCATCGAAATATGCTCTGATATCATTGTAGGAAACCCCCATTTCCTCCTCATCACTCTGCCCCGGCCAGAGCCCGGCGGATGGAACTCTCTCTATAACCCAGCGGGGCAGATCGAGTACTGCCGCAATCTTCCTTACCTCATCCTTGAACAATCTCCCGATCGGCAGAAGATCGGCAGCCCCGTCTCCCCACTTTGTCCAGTAGCCGACAAGTATCTCCGAGTAGTTGCTGGTTCCCAGAACAAGCCTTTCCGAAGAGTAAGCGTACAGCATAGCCATTCTGAATCGTGATTTGATGTTCGCTATATTCAATACTGATGTATCATCGAACATGCCGACCGCGGCCTGCAGAACAGGGTATAGATCGATGATCCTGTATCTAATTCCAAGATTCTCCGCAATCTTAACCCCGTCATCCGTATCCGACTGCATGCTCTCGCACGGCATTATCAGACCGAGTACATTCTCAGGCCCAAGGGCTTCTGCACATAGAGCGGCCGAGACCGCGGAGTCCAGCCCTCCGCTCAGACCGACGACCACACCGCTCACGGACGCTTCAGATATTACATTCCTTATCCACTCCTCGATAGAAGCAGCCATACCCCTGTAATCAATCTCAGTACGTTTCATAATTCATTCCCTGACAGGTTTCAGTGATAGTTTTCTTTCCATCGGATCAACTGCAAGAACCTCGACCTTCAGGAGTGAGCCCTCATGATATGGTCCGCCCGATTCGGTAAAAGGAATAGAAGCCCGCAGAATTTCCGATCTGTGAGCCAGTCCCTCAACCGGTACACCTTTAAGTCTTACGAAAACACCGAAATCCTTTACACCGGTAACCACTCCATCAAAGATCTTTCCGATATTCCTTGACAGATAGAGCAGGGCCATTAGTTCGTCCGCTTCCCTCTCCGCACTCTCAGCGTTGTCCTCTCCAGCGTTGGATGATTCGGCGATCTCTTCCGGGCCGAATTCCAGTATCGGAATATCACCCTTTTCCTGCATGGCCAGTACCTGATGAACGAGAAGATCGGGATAGCGTCGTATAGGGCTTGTAAAATGCAGGTAGCTTCGCAGAGCCAGACCGAAATGCCCCGTGTTGGACGGCAGATAAACTGCTTTCTGCATTGACCTGAGGATATACTCAACAGCAAGATCATGCAGTGGAGAATCGCTGAGGCTGTCCAGCAATTTCTTCAGAACGGAAGGGTTGTGGACCTTGCCCCTCGGAAGGGAGATGTCAAGCAGTTGAAGTTGCCGAATCAGACGTTCCCCCGATACTTCCGCAGGTTCGTCATGTACTCTGAAGAGAACGGGCAGGTCTGACCACATGCAGTGATCGGCAACGGCTCTGTTGGCTTCCACCATGAAATTCTCTATCAATCTGTGCGCCCTGTCCGAAGGAACGGGCTTGAAACCCTCGGGCCAGCCGTCCTCACCAAAGACAACACGGTACTCGCTGCTGCCAAGGTCAAGAGCACCTCTGCTTTCACGAAGGGAATCCAGATCCGCGGAGAGAGCTCCCATAGAGTCGAAAAACGCCTTTAGCCTCTCCTCTGTTCCGTTGTCCTCCAGATACTCAAGAGCCTCTTCGTAGGTCATCCTTCTGTCCGAATGGATAACGGAAGGAACTATGGTGAAATCCAGGCGTTCACCGGATCTGTCAAACTTCATCACAACGGTTCTAGTGGGTCTATCTTCGTCGGGTTTCAGGCTGCAGGCACCGTTGGAGAGTATCTGCGGAAGCATCGGCAGCACCCTGTCCGGAAGGTATACACTTGTCCCCCTCAGTCTTGCCTCATTATCAAGCAGGCTACCGGGTGAAACGTAATGAGCAACGTCCGCTATATGCACATACAGAGTCCTGATACCATCCTCTATCGTAAGTGAAACAGCATCATCGAAATCCTTAGCATCAACAGGGTCAATGGTTATGGTGAATAGATCCCTGAAATCCTCTCTTCCCTCCAGAGTCCATGGCTCGGAAGCCAGCTCATCAGCGCTTTTCAGCAGATTCTGCGGAAATTCATCGTGAAAACCGTGATCAAGCACCACAGAATCTATCAGGGCTTCTGGAGAAGAGGGGCTGCCAAGGTCTTTCTTGAGATCTGCTGCCAGCCTCTTCCCGGAGTAGTCCAGTACAGCGAATACCAGTCTTCCCTGCTTAATATCATTATCCGAAACTGCCCTGAGCAGTATTTCTCTTGGAAGCACAGGATTCACCGGGTCTATCACCCAGTTTCTTCCTTTTTTCCTGGCTATTCCGCTTAAACCCTGCCTGCTCCGCTTGATTACAGATTCCACCCTGCCCCGGTAGCGGCCCTCTCCCTGAAGTGGCCCGAGCTTCCTGACCATAACAAGATCACCATCGAGTGAGTCTGATGCGTTACGGGCATCTATATCGATCCTCTCTCCTGAAGACTTTACAAAACCGCTGCCGTTCGCGCGAATGACTATTGTCCCTGCTGAAATACCAAGTTCTGAGGGAAGCGCATATCTCCTCTCCCCTGCGGACCAGAGCTGTCCACTCTGCAGGAGCTGCTCCACTGCCGCCCCGAGATCAGGATGCACGCCTTCCAGCTTTGAGGCGATCTGCCGGAATGTAAGCCGAGAAGAAGGTTCGCGCTGAAAAAGCTCCAGCACCGCATCCCGGGCTTCATTATCTGACCGGGATACTGCTGCATCATCGGATTGCATTTCAGATATCCTCCTTATTGACAGGTACAAGAAGAGAAGCGGATCCGCCTTCGCTGTTCCATGCCCCCAGTCTGAAAGAAAGCTTTGCAGCAGAGGCCATCAGTGCCGCCCGATTGAGCAGGTCTGCAGCAGAATCCAAACTCCTGGGGATGAGTCCTGCGCTTTTCAGGGAGGAACTCCAGTCTACTCTGAATTCCAGGGCATCCCCCTTGGGGGATACGGACATTTCTACGGATCCGCAGCCGTTGACCGATACTGTGGCGGAAGCAGCGATCAGCCCGGTTAGAAGGTTCATCAGGTTTTTCCTGACAGGGATCTTCCGGGGAATTCCACTCTTCTCTTCGTACGTGAATTCAACTGAAGTCCCGCTGGACATCTGGCTGAGTTCCAGCATGTCAGCCCTGTTTCCAGAAAGCCATTCACTCTCATCATCATCAGGCATGGAATATACGGATAACCTTTCCAGAAAATTTCTGAGCTCATCCGTGCCTTCAAGAGCAATGGAGAGTTTCTCCTTCACCTTGTCGGTCCTGCCGCTGTGAAATTCAGCGAGTTCTATATTCCCCATTATCCTTGCAAGGATATTGTTCATGTTATGTATAAAAAAGGGCAGCAGAGAACCGGTTCGCTCCCACAGGATGCAATTGGGGTTCGATGAGGAATCCATATGCATTCCGGCTGAACACGTCATTCTCCTGAGAAGTTTAAAGGCGAAATCGCTCCGATGAAGAAGTATGGGAAACCCGATCCCGGTATCCGCCGGAAAGGAGTGAACAACAGCTGATGAAACAGCTGATGAAATAAGGTCCCCTCCGGTCTCCCTGTATATTTTCTCGAGTTCCCGGCTATCACCGGGACATAATATTGCGAAGAGCATTCTTTCGGTATCATCATACTTCTCAAGATCTTTCAGTAGTACACACTGGAACGGAATTCTATCGTCAATCCATTCGTAAACATCTTCTTTTCGACTGCCCGTCAGAACAACTGAACCCGGTCTGCCTGCATCCATATTCAACTCTTTTCCTTTTTATTCTTTTCGGGGTTTTACAAGCGGTACGAATCTTACCGGAAGCGATTCTCTCATGACAATGTTATCACCGCTCCTCGTTATGGATATCAATTTCTGATGCCACTCTCCTACAGGCAGCACCATCCTGCCCTCCGCAGGATTCAGCTGATCCTCAAGCCCCTCCGGCATTATCGCTGGAGCGGCGGATACGATTATACAGTCGTACGGAGCTGCGGGTGTCCATCCATTGTATCCATCAGCAACTATGAAACTGATATCCGCCTCCGGAACAATCGCACGAAGAGCCTTCTTTGCGCGTGCAGCCAGATCCGGCAGCAGCTCAATCGTAACCACTTTCATTCCCATTGAGGCGAGGATGGCTGTCTGATAACCTGAGCCTGTTCCTATTTCAAGGATCCTGTTTCCAGATTCACATTCAAGCATCTGAAGCATGAAAGCAACAATGTATGGCTGTGATACCGTCTGACCGAATCCAATGGGCAGGGGATGATTTCCGTATGCAGTAGACAGATCTGTTCCCGGGGGAACAAAATCCTCTCTTGGTATTTTCATGAAGGCATTGAGAATACGCTCATCTGTAATTCCAGCGTCCGCAAGATCTCTGTTCACCATTCTCATGCGAAGGATGGCAGCTGATGATTCAGAACTCAAGGATCACCCCTCTCCTTCCTGGCTTTCTCTCTTACCCTCTTCCATTCGGCCAGCTTTTCGGCTATTGCGGATTCCCTTCCAAAAACGGAAGGAACGTAGTATTCCTCCTCCTCAACTCCATCGGGGAAGTTCCTGTGGGTCACTATCCCTCCCGGTTGTGAATGAGCATACTGATAATCACGCCCGTAATCCAGCCTCTTCATGAGTTTTGTAGGCGCATTCCGTAGATGCAGGGGAACAGGAAGGCTGCCGCCCAGTTCAGCAGATGATACGGCTCTCTTCCAGGCGGTGTATACGGAGTTGGATTTTGGTGCAATAGCCAGGTAGCAGGCAGCTTCAGCCAGGGCAAGGTCACCTTCTGGAGAACCGAGGAACCTCCAGCAATCGGTTGCTCTCATGGCAACTGTAAGCGCGGACGGGTCGGCAAGGCCGATATCTTCGGTTGCAAAGCGAATCATCCTCCGCGCGATGTAAAGGGGATTCTCTCCCGAAGTCATCATCCTTGCCAGCCAGTACAGCGCGGCGTCTACATCTCCCGAACGCAGGGATTTGTGAAGAGCGCTTATAAGATTGTAGTGTTCCTCCCCGGATTTATCGTATCGAAGAGGTGAAGACAGGATAGCTTTCTCAGTCAATTCAACAGTTACAGCTTCTCCCGCAGCCATCCCTGCCAGAAGCTCGAGAAGGTTCAGAGCCCGCCTGCCGTCTCCATCGGCAGCCAGGGCTATCATGCTGAGCACTCCATCCTGAATGCCCCCAGGATTTGTTTCTGTGAATGCGGTATGAGCCGCTGCCCGCTCGAGTATGGAGATGATGTGCGATTCCTCAAGACTTTTTAGAACGTATACGGTACACCTGCTCAGAAGAGGCGCGATTATCTCAAAGGAAGGGTTTTCAGTCGTGGCCCCGGCAAGGGTTATGGTGCCGTTTTCCACATGGGGCAGGAAAGCATCCTGCTGTGCTTTGTTGAACCTGTGAATTTCATCTACAAAAAGAAGTGTCTTTGTCCCGTTCCGCCGGAGCCGGGAAGCGTCGGCAACTATGGCTCTAACCTGCTTAACCCCGCCTGTGACAGCGCTGAACCGGACAAAGTTCTGTTCGGTGTACTCCGAAACAAGAAGTATAAGGGTTGTTTTGCCGGACCCGGGCGGCCCCCAGAGTAAAAACGACCCCAGAACGCCCTCCGTAAGGGCCATCCTGAAAGCCGCGCCCTCGGACAAGAGATGATCCTGTCCCGCCACCTCCTCCAGTTTTCGGGGACGGAGAAGATCGGCAAGGGGCGGTTTCGGTTCTTTTATCTCGATATTTTCAAGCAGATCCATTTGATGCTGAAAATAAACTAAATGAAGCTTGAAAGAAAGGGAGGTCTTCCTCTATGTGTTGACGATCCACTCAAATGAAAGTATCGTTCGGTACAGAATAGCGTACATGTACAGTTTGGAGTTAATATGGAAGCGATTAGTTATACAGCAGCACGGGCTAACTTTGCTAAGACAATGGCAAAGGTCTGTGATGATCACGCCCCGATCATCGTAACACGCAAAAGTGAAGACCCGATAGTAATAATATCTCTTGAAGATTATGAAGCCATGGAGGAAACAGCATACCTGCTCCGTTCTCCTGCCAATGCAAGACTGCTGCTGGAATCAATTTTCGAGCTCGAAGCCGGTAACGGCACAGAGAAAGAACTCATCGAATGAAGCTGATCTTCTCCTCGATCGCATGGAAAGATTACCTTTACTGGCAAAGCACAGATAAAAAGATACTGAAGCGGATCAACAGGCTTATCAAGGATATTCAGAGTTCACCTTTTGATGGCATTGGTAAACCGGAACAATTGAAACACGGCCTGTCCGGCTACTGGTCCAGGCGTATCAACGATGAACACAGGATAGTCTACAAATGTAAGGATAATGCCCTTCTGATCGCACAACTTCGATATCATTACAACACAAGAGATTGATGTTCAATTGTCTTTACTCATTTGATGAATTTACTGCCGGAGAGTAGGCACTTGCAAGGACTTCTGAGGTGCATGGAGTATTTACGAACTCCAAGTAAACATAAGCAGAATCAGCATATGCTTGAAATAAAGGGAAAGAAAAGAAAACACCCGGCATAGTTACTGGATACGTTGTAAACCGTTCTCGAACGCGATCAGGTGGTTTTCTGAACCCGCTTTGAGGCGCTCAAAAACAACCCGGACATCATCCGGGAGCTCACCGGCAAGAAAACTCACGTACATCGCGATATTGGCGATCTCCGCTTCAATACCGATTTCGAAGGCATTCTGCAGTGATTCAGGCAGAAGCACGTGACTCGCGGAAGAATCTGAGGGAAGTTCGTAACCGTACTGTACAAAAAGCGGTTCCAGGAGAGCTATATGGGTTTCCTCTGACCGCATGATATTACTGAACGGGCGAATCTCCCCATATTCTTCCATGATCATCTCGTACTCTGCCCGTGCCGCGAATTCATCATCTATCGCGTAATTGAGCATCTCTTCAAGTGTGCGGGAGGTATCCGCTTCAGCTCCTGCAGCACCAAAACCGGATTCGGCAGAAACCGGTTCCACAGCGAAAACACATGCCAGAAGTACGATCAATACTGTCCACAATGTTCTTGTATCCATGTTCATTAAACACTCCCTCTATTTGCATTCTAGCAGAATATGCACAGAAATTAAGAAGATGCCCGGCGCAAAAAGGCCGGGCATCTTCTGTGAATGATCTGATTCTAGTTTATGCCTCTGGCCTGACCAGCGCCCATGTCGCCCATCTGGGACATCATTCCCTCAAGGAACATCATGGCCTGGACGGTCTGAGCGGGTGCGCCGGGAAGAAGGTCCTCTGCGCCGCTGAAACCGTATCCTATTACTTCAATGAAATGGGTTTCGCCGTCGCCGGTTACGGAAGCGTAAGCGATAGGTACAAGCGGGAGTTCCGAAGAGATAACAGCTTCGGCCTGGCCTTCAGGATGTACTACTGAGAACTCTACTCCATCAATCCTGTTACCTGCAACGTCCACTGTGGTCTCGTTCATGCTGAACTGAAGGTTATCAAGCTCGGCCATGATCTCATCGAGGCCTTCCTGTCCGCCATCGGCGTTGAAGCCCTGCTCGAAGCCCTGCTCGAACTGTTCCTGGAATGCGGGGTCTTCCATTACTTCTTCGAGGAATTCAGGTACGCCGATAAGGTCGATGGCCATGATCATACCCTGCTGCTCGAATTTCACTATTCTGATGGCACTGATTAACTCAAGAGCCATATCCATGTTCTCTTCACTGCCGAACATGTCAGCCATGCCGGTGGCATCGGACATGTTCTCACGGATGTACGCGGCAGGATCAGCTGCGAAATCTCCGAACTGATCTTCGTAATCCTCCATGGCTTCTTCCATACCGTCGGCATCGATAAGCATCTGGGCTACAAAATCGGGAACACTGATCTGAATCCAGTAGCATTCGGTTCCCTGGTTCATCTCGGTGCCCACTACAGAGATTGTGATCGTTTCGGTCATGTTATCTGCACCGTATTCGATCCACTGTCCAACAGCCATATCCGGTGTATCCAGATCGAATCCGCTTATAGCGGCTATATCGCCATCAGTCGAATCGTCGCCGTTACCGTCAGCAACGACCTCTCCATTATCACCATCAACGCCATTACCAGCTTCATCTGCCTGCTCGCCGCATCCGAGGAAAGCGAGACCGATGATCATTGCCAGTACTAAAAACAACCTTGACATATTCGTCCTTTCTTTGTTGAACCTGAACTTTGTTATTCTGAAATAGTAGAGTGGAATTATGCGAAATTCAAAGCAGTTAGTCAAATAACTACTCCGAATCTACCTCAATGAGTTTCACATAGGGGATTCCGTTTTCTCTGAGCCTGCTGCCCCCTCCTAGGAATGTTAGATCAACGACAAACGCCGCGCCTGCCACAATACAGGCATCCCGGCGAAGCAGGGATACGGCAGCCATTGCAGAGCCTCCCGTTGCAATAAGGTCGTCAACTATCAGCACCCTGCTTCCGGCAGGAAGCGAATTCCTGTGCATTTCAACTATGTTTGTACCGTACTCCAGAGTATACTCTTCGCTTATGGTATCTCCAGGCAGCTTACCCGGCTTTCTGATAAGTACAAGCGGCAGCCCCCTTTTTGCCGCCATTACAGATCCGAATATGAAACCTCTTGACTCAATTGCAGCTATGGCATCGTACTTAAAAGCCTCTGATGCTCCCTCAAGATGCTGGACTGTATCGTTCAACGCTCCGGGGTAAGTAAGCAGTGTTGTGATATCCTTGAAAACAACACCCTCGATCGGAAAATCTGAAATATTCCTTATATGATCATTCAGCTCCTCAACGGTCAGCATAAATCACCTCCCGAGTTCTCAATAATAAATTCGAGCGCTTCCTCCGGTGAACTTACAGGCACTACACCGTCGATTCCGGCCCATTTACCAACGGCGCAAACCGGTTTCCCGGCCTGCAGAGCGTAGGCTATCTCGGAGAGGGTTCCGTACTTCCCTCCGACTGCCGCTACAACTGCTCCAGAGAGGACGATCATCCTGTTTCGGGAAGTTCCCATTCCGGTTGGTATCACGGTATCTACCCAGCGGTTAGCCTCATGCGGGTCGGTTCCGCGGAGTATTCCGATACTCCTGCCGCCCTTTTCTGCAATTCCACGGCATACAGCTTCCATAATGCCCGGCCCGCCCCCGCATATCACGGTAAAACCGTTATCAGCGAGCAGTCCGCCGAGTTTCGCGGCCCAGGCAATTTCATCAGGGTCAGCGTATGCTCCGCCGATAACCGAAATGAGCCTTGTTCTGATAAGATCCTTCAATCCTGTGTGATTATTTACAGATATGGTCGGGGCGAGAGGATTTGAACCTCCGACCTCCTAGTCCCGAACCAGGCGCGCTAACCGGGCTGCGCTACGCCCCGACTACTGTTTTCGGTCAAGCGAATTTACTATCAATGCCGTTCTTATGCAACATTCAGGCTTAATTAGACCCCACAATAAAACCGATACCAGCCAGAGTACCGGACATGATAAGTGTTACGAGTCCACCCGCTATCGCTACTCCGAGTGCTATTGCGGGAAACGCAAGCTTCTTCGGAATTCCAAACAGAAAGGCGGCTGCCGATCCGGTCCAGGCACCCGTTACAGGCAGAGGTATGGCCACAAAAAGAGTGAGACCGAGGGCTTCGTATTTTTCGATCTTTGTACCGACGCGTTTTCGTGTTCTTTCAAACAGGCTGTCAAAAAACCTGTCTAAAACCTTCCATCTCCTTAGAAATCTGCTGACAGGCTCTAAGAACCATAACAGGAACGGCACAGGCAGAAGGTTGCCTGCCACTGCAAGGAGGTAGACCTTCCACCATGGCCAGGTCCACTCCGTGCTCATCACTGTCCATGCCAGGGGAATACTGCCGCGCAGCTCTGTAAGCGGAAATCCGGAGAGAACCATCATCTGCACTTCTCCTGGAATTCCTGCAAGCCAGCTAAGCAGCGTTTCACCCATACTGTCCTTCCATGCACCCGGTATTAAAGAAAAATATAGAAATGGTCGGGGCGACTGGATTCGAACCAGCGACCACTTGAACCCCATTCAAGTGCGCTACCGGACTGCGCCACGCCCCGACCGAAGATGAGCAAAATTACCCTTTACT